>JANOAW010000914.1:0-9478 GCA_031411355.1 Hyphomicrobiaceae bacterium
GGCCTGTGGCGGTGGCGGCCGAGGCCGTGCGGCCGGCGTAGGCCACCCGTTTCGCGCGCGCGCCGGGGACATGAGCGAGTGTCCATTCGAGGTTCGGCTCGATGAACGTCCAGGCCCCCATGTTGCGCGGCTCTTCCTGACACCAGACCATCTCGGCCTGCTTGAAACGCGACAGCTCCTTGACCAGCGCCTTTGCCGGAAAAGGGTACAGCTGCTCGACGCGCAACAGATAGACGTCGTCGATGCCGGCTAATTCGCGGGTTTCGTAGAGGTCGTAATAGACCTTACCCGTACACAGGACGACACGGCGGATTTTGTCGTCGGGCACGAGTTTGATCTTCTCGCCCTTGAGGACCTGCGCGTCGTCCCACAACACACGATGGAACGACGAGCCGAGCGCCAGTTCATCGAGGCGCGAGGTCGCCCGCTTGTGGCGCAGCAATGACTTCGGCGTCATCAGGATCAGGGGCTTGCGCACCTTGCGGTTCACCTGGCGGCGCAGGATGTGGAAGTAGTTGGCGGGCGTGGTGCAATTGGCCACCTGCCAATTGTCTTCAGCCGACATCTGGAGAAAGCGTTCGAGGCGTGCCGACGAATGCTCCGGCCCCTGACCTTCATAGCCGTGCGGCAACAGACAAACGAGTCCCGACATGCGCAGCCATTTGCGCTCGGCGGCAGACAGGAACTGATCGAACAGCACCTGCGCGCCGTTGGCGAAGTCACCGAACTGCGCCTCCCACATGACCAGCGCATTCGGCTCGGCAAGCGTGTAGCCGTATTCGAAGCCGAGCACGGCCTCTTCCGACAGCATGGAATTGATGACCTCGTACGGCCGCTGGTCCGGCGATACGTATTTCAACGGTGTGTACTGCTTTTCGGTTTCTTGATCGACCAGAACCGAGTGGCGCTGTGAGAACGTGCCGCGCTCGACGTCCTGCCCCGAGAGGCGCACACGGACTTTCTCGCGCACGAGAGTTGCGAACGCGAGATGCTCAGCCATCGCCCAATCGAGACCAAGACCGCTTTCGACCATTTTCCGGCGATTTTCGAGCAGCCGCTCGATGGTCTTGTGGGGTTTGAAATCATTCGGCACCGTCGTGATGCGGCGGCCGACCTCGCGCAGGACGTCCATTTCGACGCCGGTCTTGCCGCGTCGTTCCTCATCCTCGTCGATGCCGACGGCTTTCCAGACACCGCCCTTCCAGTCGGCTTCGTTGGGCTTGTAGCCCTCCGACAGCTTCAGCTCTTCGTCGAGATGGGCGCGCACGCGGGCCTTCATGTCGTCGATCTCGGCCGTCGACAGCGTGCCGTCCTTGACGAGCTTATCGGCATAGAGAGCAACGGTGGTCGGATGCGCGCGGATCTTACGGTACATCAGCGGCTGCGTGAAGCCCGGCTCGTCCGACTCGTTGTGCCCGTGACGCCGGTAGCAGATCATGTCGATGACGACGGGCTTCTGGAACTTCATGCGAAATTCGGTGGCGATCTTGGCCACGTGCACCACCGCTTCGGGGTCGTCGCCGTTGACATGGAAGATCGGCGCTTCCACCATCTTTGCGACATCGGTGCAGTAGGGCGAGGAGCGCGAAAATTTCGGATTGGTGGTGAAGCCGATCTGGTTGTTGATGACGAAATGGATCGAGCCGCCGGTGCGGTGGCCACGCAGGCCCGACAAGCCGAAGCATTCAGCGACTACGCCTTGGCCCGCGAACGCTGCGTCACCGTGGATCAGCAGCGGCAGCACCGCGCGGCGATCGGTCGGCGTGCAGCCGTGTTGGTCCTGCTTGGCGCGCACCTTGCCGAGCACGACGGGATCGACGATTTCGAGATGGCTCGGGTTGGCGGTGAGGGAGAGGTGTACCTTGTTACCGTCGAACTCGCGATCGGAGGAGGCGCCCAGGTGATACTTGACGTCGCCCGAGCCTTCGACGTCGTCGGGCTTGAAGCTGCCACCGCGGAACTCGTTGAAGATGGCCCGCATCGGCTTCGACATGACGTTGGCAAGGGTGGTGAGGCGACCGCGATGGGCCATGCCGAGCACGATCTCCTTGACCCCCAATTGCCCGCCGCGCTTGATGATCTGCTCGAGCGCGGGCACCATCGATTCGCCGCCTTCGAGCCCGAAGCGCTTGGTGCCGGTGAATTTCAGGTCGGAGAACTTCTCGAAGCTTTCGGCCTCCATCAGCTTGTTCAGGATGGCGGTCTTGCCTTCCGTCGTGAAGGTGATGTCCTTGTCGGCGCCTTCCATGCGCTCCTGCAGCCAGCTCTTTTGCACGGCGGACGTGATGTGCATGAACTCGACGCCGATGTGGCGGCAGTAGGTGCGACGCAGGATCTTGAGGATCTGGCGCATGGTGGCCATTTCCAAGCCGAGCACCTTGTCGATGAAGATGGGTCGGTCGAGGTCGGCGTCGGTGAAGCCATAGGTCTCGGGCTTGAGTTCCTTGTGCACCTTGCGCTCGGTGATATCGAGCGGGTCGAGGTCGGCGATCAGGTGGCCCATGACGCGGTAGGCGCGAATGAGCATCAACGCGCGGATGGAATCCTGTGTCGCCCGGTGACTTGCGACCGGCGTCAGGTCATAGCCGGCCGATTGCGCTCGGGCTGCGATCTTGCCGTGGAGATCGGGTTCGTCGGCCGTAAAATCGGCGCCGAGTGCCCCGAGCATGTCCTTGTCGTTCAAGCCGTTGGATTGGGCTTGCGGCTTTTGCCCGCGCGCGTCGTGGTCACGGACGCTCTCGAAGAACGTCTGCCATTCAGCGCCGACGGAACCAGGGTTGCGCTGCCATTGATCCTGCAACTGCTCGATATAGGCGGCATTGGCGCCGTCGAGAAAAGCCGATTGAAGAAAAGCCGCGTTCGCCGGTTGGCGATCGGATTGGCGATCGGACATGCGCATGCTCCGCGGGCGGCGCCCATCGATGTGATTTGCCGCGCCTCATACGCCGGGGATCGGTGCGGGGGAAGCGGTCAAAAAGGACTGAAAAACATCTTCAACAAGGCAGAAAACGATAGAGGCAAAATTGTCGACGGTTTGAACTCTGTGTTTCATGACCCGCCGACACACTCCGGGCGGGTCACTTCCAAGTGTCGATCCGGCGAGCGGCGCTTACTGCTGCACGGAATCAAATTTGCCGTCGGCCGTTTTCTTGACGGCGAACAGGACGAAAGCGGGCGCTTTCAAATCACCCTTGGCGTCGAACGTCAGATCTCCGATCACGGTTTTCCAGGCCGTGCCGTCCCGCAGTGTCTCTGCGACCTTCTTGGGATCGAGCGACTTGGCTTTGTTGGCCGCCTGGGCGATCAGCTCGACGCCGGCATAGGCATAGAGCGTGAACGCTTCCGGGTCTTGTTTCTTGTCGGCAAAGCGCTTGACCACGGCTGCAGCCGTCGGGCTCTTGCGCATGTCCGGCACCGACGTGAACATCGCGCCTTCGACCGACGGGCCGGCGATGGTCAGGAATTCGCTGGTCGACAAGCCGTCGCCACCCATCAAAGCCGCGGTCACACCTTGATCGCGCATCTGGCGCAGGATGAGACCGCCCTCCGTATGCAGCCCGCCCCAGAATACATAGTCGGCGGCGGCACCCTTGATTTTGGAGATGAGTGCTGAAAAATCCTTCTCGCCGACGTTGATCCCTTCATAGAGCACCTCCTTCTGACCGCCGGCGACGAACGCCTTGACCATTTCGTCGGCGAGGCCTTTGCCGTAGGTCGTCTTGTCGTGCACGACTGCGATTTTCTTGCCCTTGGCGTTGGCGAGATACCATTGCGCGGCAACGACGCCCTGCTGATCGTCGCGACCACAGGTCCGGAAGACGTTCCAGAGCTTGCGCTCCGTGACGGCCGGATTGGTCGCTGACGGCGTGATCATGAGCATGCCGTTCTCGGCATAGATTTCGGAGGCGGGCATGGTCACGCCCGACATCATGTGACCGATGACGAATTTGATATTTTCGCCGACGAAGCGGTTGGCGACGGACACACCTTGCTTGGGGTCGGCGACGTCGTCGCCAAAGACGATCTCGATCTTCTGGCCGTTGACGCCACCAGCGGCGTTGATGTCGGCCGCCGCCAACTCGACCCCGTTTTTCATCTGTACGCCGGCGACCGCCACCGGTCCGGTATAAGGCGCCCCAGCGCCGATCTTGAGTTGAGCTGCTGCCGCAGCCGACCATATCGTCACGGCGGCAACGGCCGCGCCGGCGCGTAACGTCCGACGCCTCACATCATTCATCATGAGAAACCTCCTCGGGCACGCCAGGCTCGTCGGCCGGCGTGGGCTGCGTGGTGCCGCCCGGCTCGATCATGCTCAATTTGTCGCACGTGTCACGAGGGCCGTGACGACGTTTCGACCAGATTTGGCTGAAAACATGGGCCGGACGAAGCCAAAGATGTGTGCGCGCCTTGCCGACGCCATCGGCATCATGGCAACGAACGCTGAAATCCCGCGGGTCGACGTTCGTTGCGAGGTCGCCATGCCACCCACGATAACGCCGCCGCGCAAGCTCACCGGCAAAATAGAAGCTGTTCTCTCGACCGATGGCCGCGGCCGGATGGGCTTCCAGAGCGCGCCCGTCGAACGCCTGATCGTCGACCTCGAAGGCATCGTCGGCAATCGGCATCGTGGTTGGACGCGCCGGGCCGATGGTCGCGTGCCGTATCTGGCTCGCGGCACCGTGATGCGCAACGAGCGACATATTACGATCGTGTCGGTCGAAGACCTCGCCGCCATGGCCGAGCGGCTCGACGTTGCCCGGATCGATCCACGCTGGATCGGTGCCAACATCGTCATGTCCGGCATCGAGCACGTGTCATTTCTACCGCGCGGCACGCACGTGATGTTGCCCGGAAAAGCCATCCTCATCGTCACCGATCAGAATACGCCGTGCACGTTGTCTGGCGAGGCCATCATGGCAAACAATTCCGGCCGACCGGATATCAAGTTGCAATTTCCGAAACTCGCCCGAGGTTTGCGCGGGCTGGTCGCAACCGTCGAACACGGCGGCACGATCGAGGCCGGTATGATGGTCGAGGCGCGCGTGCCGGCGCAGTGGATCTATCCGGGTTGACCGACAGGCGCGCAGGCGCCCGTGTCTCGCAGGCGCCCGTTGCACCCCGTCGTCGACGGGTCTATGCCACGCCGACACTCCTGAACCGACGAGGAACAAGGGCCATGGCCGTCGACGAGGCTACAGTGCGCCGCATCGCGCGGCTCGCCCGCATCAAAGTGACCGACGGGGAGGCCCAAGGGCTCGTCGGCGAGTTGAACGGCATTCTCGATTGGGTGAAGCAGCTCGACGAGGTCGATACCGACGGTATCGCTGCCATGACCAGCGTCATGCCGATGAAGCTGCGGTTGCGCGCGGACGAGATCGTGGACGGCGAGAAAGCCGCAGAGGTGACCCAGAACGCACCCATGACCGAAGACAACTTCTTTGTCGTGCCCAAGGTGGTCGAGTGATGCTGCGAGCGCTCGGGGTTTCCGCTGTCGTCGGCCTCGCTTTTGCTGGCGTGGTTTTCCCGGCAGATGCAGCCGAGCGCGGTCGCGGGCTGCCGTTTCGCGGTGCTGACGCGCATTGCATCGCCATCGACCACAAACCACGCGCGGCGATTTTCGCTGGTTCGTCGCCTCACTCGCTCGCTCGCACAGCCGCGACGACGGTTGCCGTGTCGAGCAGATGTCGCGGTTTGGGCAGGCGGAGGCGTGGCGCGTCCGTCTCTCGTGCGCAGGCGGGACCGTTTTCGAACACTGGATGCTGAACTACGACGGTTCCGTGACGATGGACCGCGCGGGGCGCAAGGCGACACTGCGGCCGTGCGAACACGGCCAATCTGACTGACGCACAGATCACGTGGTGGGTTGCACGCGGTGGGCTGGTCGATCAGAGCATCGCCAAAGGTTTCGCGCGTCGCGGCGGTGGAAACGCGCGATCGAGGGCTGCGCGATCGGCGTCGTCGAGGCGCACATCTTGCGCTTTGGCATTTTCGCACACGTGATCGAGCGACGCCGATTTCGGAATTGCCACCACGCCGGGGCGTTCGATCAGATACGCCAAAGCAATGGCCGCGGGGGTGACGCCATGTTTGCGCGCGATCGCGATCAGAGCCGGATCGTGCAGGATCGGCCCCTGGCCGAGCGGAGAATACGCCATCGTCATGATGCCTGCGTTGGCCATGTCGGCGAGCAGCTGAAACTCGATGCCGCGTTCGCCGAGGTGGTACAGAACCTGGTTCGCGGCGCAGTCGCGGCCGTCCGGTTGTTGCCCGAGTTCGGCCATGTCGGCTGTATCGAAATTGGACACCCCCCAAGAGCGGATCTTGCCGTCACGGCGAAGTGTTTCGAAAGCGGCGATGGTCTCGGCAAGCGGCGTTTGCCCCCGCCAGTGCAGCAAGTAGAGGTCGATACGATCGGTGCCGAGCCGTTTCAGGCTGCGCTCGCACGCCGCGATCGTGCCCGTGCGCGTGGCGTTGTGAGGGTAGACCTTGGAGACCAGATAAACGCCGTCGCGACGCCCCTCGATGGCCGCGCCGACCACGGTCTCAGCGCCACCCTCGCCGTACATTTCCGCAGTGTCGATCAAGGACATGCCGAGATCGAGCCCGCGCCGCAACGCATCGACCTCGACCGAGCGCTGGCGGTGATCTTCGCCCATGTACCATGTGCCGAGGCCGAGCACCGGCACCCGGTCACCGGTCTTTGTCAGGAGCGTACGCATGACCACCTCGGCAGCTGTTGCGGTGGTCAGTCTACACATGGGTGCATTTTTACGCACGGGCCTGTTTTTAGGCACGGGCCTGTTTGTCAGCTCGGGGGCCTATTTGGCGCTCTTGCGCGTGTTGACCGTCAAGCTCGATACGAGCCGCAGCGCGTCGCGAATAATGATCTTGTGATCGAAGGCGAGCGACAGACGCTTCCATTCGGCCGCCCATAGGGTGCCGACCGCATCGTCACCCGCGATCGGCCGCGCGGCCTTGACGCGAGCCAGATAGGCGACTGAAACGGTCGGCCCGCGCGGATCTCGCCCTGGTTTCGAATAGACGCCGATGAGCTTCAGAACCCGCGGATGCAAGCTGGTTTCTTCCTTGACCTCGCGCCGGCACGCGGCTTCGCAGGTCTCATCGACATCGACGAAGCCACCGGGCAAGGCGTAGTGGCCTTTGAACGGCTCGTTGCCACGCTCGATCAACAAAACGCGACCGCGCGCATCGACGATGACGCAGTCGACGGTGAGCAATGGTGTGATCGGTTTCCCCATACCGCAGGTTTATCCGACAGGTGTTAAAGCTGGCCTGAACGAATTGATGCAATTCGATCCATTGGTGCGCCGCGCTGTGTGCGTCGGCTGCATCTTGCGCGCCGAACGCGCGGGCTGCATCGTGCGCGCCGAACGCGCGGGCTGCATCTTGCGCGCCGAACGCGCGGGCTGCATAGCCCGGCCATGACCGAACCGCGCTCGATTTTGATCACTGGCACCTCGTCCGGCATCGGTCTTGAGGCTGCCCGGCAATTGAAGGGTCGTGGTTGGCGCGTGCTGGCCACAGCGCGAAAACCACACGATCGCGCGCGCCTCGAACAGGATCTCGGCGTCGAGACGATTGCGCTCGAACTCGCCGACATGGCCTCGGTCGACGCCGCCGCGCGCGAGGCCTTGCAGCGCACCAACGGCACGCTGACGGCCGTCTACAACAACGCAGCCTATGGCGTGATCGGCGCCATGGAGGACATCTCGGCTGATCTGTTGCGGCGGCATTTCGAGGTCAACGTCATCGGCACTCACGCGTTGACGCGCTTGCTCGTCCCAGCCATGCGCCGGCAGGGGCATGGTCGCATCGTCACCTGCTCCTCGGTGCTCGGCCTGGTCAGCGGGCCCTATCGAGGGCCGTACTGCGCGACCAAATTCGCCATCGAGGCCATTCACGACGCTTTGCGCCTGGAACTTGCGGGAACGGGTATCTTCGTCAGTGTGCTGCAGCCCGGACCAATACGCAGTTCATTCATGAGTTCGACGCTCGCGACCTTCAAAGCTTCAGTCGACGTGGCTGCATCTCCGCACCGGGCCCAATACGAGAAACGCATGGCCGCCATGGAGACCGAAACCGCTTCCCGCTTCAAACTCGGGCCGGAGGCAGTGGTCGCAAAACTGATCCACGCCGTCGAAAACCCCCGCCCGCGCGCGCGGTACAAAATTTCGCCGCACACCCACGCGATCTCGCTCGCCCGTCGACTATTGCCGATGTCGCTGGTCGATGCCCTGATGGCACGGAGCTGACGCACGATGCCTGGAAGTGCGACGCGGTCGTGCTATATATCCAGTGGTGCAGCGCGCGCGGGCAGCGTCAACTACCTTGGCATTGCCGTGCGCCGAAACGGACCCGAATGATCAAGTTCAGCCTCGCGTGTAAAAAAGGCCATACCTTTGAGGGGTGGTTCGCCTCCGGTGACGCATTCGACAAACAATCGAAGCGCAAGTTGATCGCGTGTGCGGCCTGTGGGTCGACAGATGTCGGCAAATCGCTGATGGCCCCGCGGCTCGCCGGCGTCCGACAAAATAAGCAGCCGATCGACGCGCCTGCGCGCAAAACGCGGCGCGCGGCTGTGCCGGCTGCCGCGACTCCGATGATGACGACTGAATTGCCTGAGCCGCAGAAGCAGTTGCTTGAGGCGATGCGCCTGTTGCGTAAAGAGGTCGAGGCCAACGCTGAATATGTCGGACCTTCCTTTGCCGAGGAAGCGCGCAAGATTCATCACGACGAGGCACCAGCGCGCGGCATCTATGGCGAAGCGACGGCGGAAGAAGCGGCCGCCTTGATCGAGGAGGGCGTCGGCGTGTATCCACTGCCGCAGCTGCCCGAGGACAAGAACTGAGCGTGACCTACGATTGCCTCAAGCGACCCATTGGACGGTGCGGCAAATCGCGCTAAGCTTTATCTGTGATGTCCGCATGCGCAGGAGCCCCCATGGTGCTGCCGATCGGAACAGGTACCGCACCACGGATCGCGCTGCTGCTCGCAGTGTTGTCGACCGCGGGGCAATTGTCGACATCTGGCCATGCGGAGACGCCCGCGCCGGGCGAAGCGTGGCGAAGCTCGCCCTTTCACGGGGTGCCCAACGCCGCGACCGGTCGCAACATTCCGTGTGTGTGCGTTTTCCGCGGCAAAGAATACCGCCTTGGCGACGCCGTGTGCATGACGACGCATGTCGGCACGGTCGTTACGCGCTGCGATCTCAACCTCAACAATACCACGTGGGCCCCGACCAACGAGCCGTGCACTGTTTCGATGCGCGTGCCGCCGGTAGCGCCGCGCTTTGCGTGTCATGGGGTGCCTGCGATATCGCGGCCGCCTGCCTGATCAGCTGAGTGGCCTGTCGGGGAATAGCGGTCGGACGACAGCGTCGTGCAGCTCGTGTGGCCGAGACGTGAACCCCGGCTGTCGCGCGCACTCATATGCGCTTCACACGCCACGGCTCATATAC
>JANOAW010000915.1:0-3689 GCA_031411355.1 Hyphomicrobiaceae bacterium
CGCAGCACCCGCTGTCGTCGACATCCCCGCCGCACCCACCACGCTCGTGGCGCCTGCAACAGCCGTGGCCGCCGTTGCCGCCGCCAAAGCCGCCAATCCAGATTTCGAGGCTCTCGGCCTCACGTCTGGTTTGATAAAAGCGTTGACTGAAGAAGGCTACACCACACCGACGCCGATTCAAGCGAAGGCCATTCCGCCGCTGCTCACCGGCCGCGACCTGCTCGGTCTCGCCGAAACCGGCACCGGCAAGACGGCTGCGTTCTCGCTGCCCATCCTGCAGATGCTGAAGTTGCAGGATCAGAAAACCCTGCCGCGGACCCCGCGCGCGTTGATCCTTGCGCCGACACGCGAACTCGCCATCCAGATCGGCGAAAGCCTCGATACCTATGGCAAACACCTGACCATTACTCACACCGTCGTGTTCGGCGGCGTCGGCTCGCGGCCACAGATGAAAGCCATGGATCGCGGCGTCGACATCGTCGTCGCAACGCCCGGCCGCCTGCTCGATCTGATCAGCACCAAGCACATTTCGCTCGAACAGGTGACCCACTTCGTGCTCGACGAAGCCGATCGCATGCTCGACATGGGCTTCATTCACGATGTGCGCCGCGTCGTGCGCCTGCTGCCCAAGCAGCGCCAGTCGCTGTTGTTCTCGGCCACCATGCCCGACGACATCGCGTCACTTGCGGCCGATCTGCTGCGCAGTCCGGAGCGCATCGAAATCGAACGCGCCGGCAAGACGGTCGATCGGATCGAACAGCGCGTGCACTTCGTCGGTGACAAAGAAAAGCGCGCGGCTCTCGTCGCGTTGCTGCAGGACAAGGCGCTCAATCGCGTCATCGTCTTCACGCGCACCAAGCGTGGTGCCAATCGCGTCGCCCGCACGCTCGAAGCGGCCCAGATCGGCGCACATGCCATTCACGGCAACAAGAGCCAGAATGCACGCCAGGCGGCGCTGGACGCCTTCAAAGCCGGTGATGCGCGGGTGCTTGTCGCAACCGATATCGCGGCGCGCGGCATCGACATCGACGACATCAGCCATGTCATCAACTACGAGCTGCCGAACATTCCGGAGAGCTATGTCCACCGCATCGGACGTACAGCACGCGCCGGCGCCCATGGCATCGCTATCGCCTTGTGCGCGCCTGATGAACGGCCGTATCTGCGCGATATCGAGCGGTTGACCAAAAAGAAGCTCGACGACGCGGGCCAAGTGGCCGGCATCGAGAAATTTCTCAAAATGCCGGAACCGCCGGCACGCAAGGACGAGGACGACGACAAGCCCGCGTTCGAGCGCGGTGCGCGCAAGATCGATGCGCCGCGACGCAACACGCGTCCATTCGAGAAACGCCCGGATTCGCAGCAATTCGCGGGTGAGCGCCGCTTCGATAAGCCGCGCGGAGATGGCCCCCGTGGCGATGCGCCGCGTGGAGACGCACCTCGTGGAGACCGTCCGCGTGGTGATCGTCCTTCGTTCGGCGCCCCGCGTGGCGATCGTCCGGATCGCCCTCGCGGAGATCGTCCGGCGTTCCGCGCAGGCGGCGACCGCCCCCGCTTCGACCGTGACGACCGCGGTGGTGATCGCAAGCCGTTCCAAAGCCGGGACCAACGTCCGCCGGCTCGCGTCGACAACACAGAAAACGCGGCCCCGGCCAAAGCCTTCGATCCGCTGGATGTGAATTCGCGCCGTGAAGCGCCGCGGGCCGAGCGCTCGGGTTTTAACCGCGACGATCGCGGCGGTGATCGGGCAGAGCGTGCGCCGTACCGTGGCGGTGATCGCGGCGGTGATCGTGGCGCGCCTCGTGGTGCTCCGCGCGGAGATCGTCGTGACGGCCCAAGCAAGCCGTGGGAAAATCGTGGGCCCCGCGCCGACGGTGAGCGCAAGCCGTGGGTCAACCGCGATGCCGGCGCACCGCGTGCCCCGCGCACCGGTGACGATCGTCGCGGCCCGCGCCCAGATGGTGACCGCAAACCATGGGTGAACCGGGATGCTGGCGCTGCGCGCGGTGACAATCGCGGCTCTCGCCCGTTCGGTGCCCGCCCAGCTGGTGATCGCCCGTCCGGTGATCGTCCGTCCGGTGATCGTCCGTTCCAGAAGCGTGAGGGTGGCGAGCGCAAGCCGTGGGTCAACCGTGATGGCGGCGCACCGCGTGGTGATGGCCGAGGTCCTCGTCCTGCAGGTGATCGCCCCTTCCAGAAGCGCGAAGGCGGCGGAGAACGTAAGCCGTGGGTGAACCGCGACAGCAACGCGCCGCGCGGCGATCGCGGCCCACGGTCCGACACCCGCAGCGGCGAGCAATCGCGCCCGCGCGGTCCACGCCCCGACTTCAAGCGCCCTGACGGACCGAAATCCGACAGCGACACCGGTACCGGCGGCGTATGATCAACGTATTGTTCATCTGCTCGCGCAATCGGCTTCGAAGTCCGACGGCCGAGCAGGTGTTCGCGACGTGGCCCGGGGTCGAGACGGATTCAGCCGGTCTGGCAGTTGATGCCGACCGCGTGCTCGACATCGATCAGCTCGATTGGGCCGATATCGTGTTTGTCATGGAGGCTGCGCATATGCGCCGCCTGAAACAGCAATTCGGGCGACCGTTGCGTTCAAAGAAGGTCGTGTGCCTCGATATTCCCGACAATTTTACACTCATGCAGCCCGATTTGGTCACATTGCTCGAAGCCAAAGTGGGCCGGCATCTGCGCGATCGAGCGGCACCCTCGACGCTTTAACTTGTTTTGAAGTTTCTATGCGCACGCTGCCTCACCACCGAGAGCACACCGCATGGTCACCGTTGCCGACAGGAACGTCGAGTTGCATGCCCTCCTGCCAGGCGACATCCGCGCCCGCCTGGATGCTGATCAGGTGCTGTGGCTGGAACAACGTCTCGAGCGACGTCGACGCGACGTGGCTTTCGCGTATCGCGTATCGACCGCGCTGTTCGGCAATCGCTTCTACATCGCCGTATTGGCCGGACGAGAACAGCGCTCGTCCAAACGGGTGTCCGACGAGGGGTTGAAACGGTCGTTCGCAACCGTCGCCTTCGAGATCGGCATCGTCTGCCTCACCGCGACGTGCATGGTTGCAACGTTGGCCGGCTTCGGGCTCGGATTGATCTGGCTGCTCGACCACACGCTCGGCATCACCAATCTGCCGGACTATCTCGACAAGCTGTTTCATTGAGCCATCGCGCGCGACGGTGTCGAACGCTGCACTGGCTCAAGGAATCCACTTCGTCGCCATATGCAGCAAGGTGTCGAAACCCCGCTTCCAAGTGCCGGCCGGTTTCACGTCTTCGGCGGCATAGAGCGGCACCTCGCTGGTTGCCTCGGTCGATGAGGTCACGCGCAGGCGGGCGACCTGCTGGCCTTTCTCGATCGGCGCCTTCAGCGGGCCGGTATAGATGACCTCGGCCTTGAGTTTCTGATTGGCTGGAAAGCGCGGCAACACAACCACGACCGGCCCATTGCCCATCAGGGGCACGCTCATGCGATCACCGCCCCAGACCCGCGCCTTGCCCACCGTCTCGCCGGCTTCAAACAACTTGAATTCGCCAAAGGCGCGGAAGCCCCATTCGAGCATGCGGCGGGCTTCGTCGCGACGATCCTCAGGGGTGGCTGCGCCGTTGATGACGGCGATCAGGCGGCGCTCACCTTGCTTGGCAGATGCCGTGATGCCGTAGCCGGCCTCCTTG
>JANOAW010000916.1:0-2539 GCA_031411355.1 Hyphomicrobiaceae bacterium
GGTATGACACAGCCGACGCCGATTTCGACGCGCAGCTGTTGCCGATCGCTGAATTTTGCTGCACTGCAGTAAATAATGCGGTGTCGACGTTAACGGCGCACAAACGCTTACGATTCATAAAGGCGCGATGCCTTGTAGTCGAAGCGCGCCGAGGACCGTGATGCTCCGGCTCGACTGCGCCGGGTGAATGCGAGGAGTGGGCGATGTCGGGGATGCCGAAAGAGCCTGGGCAGAAGAAGGTCTTCGTCAAGACCTACGGTTGCCAGATGAACGTCTATGATAGCGAGCGCATTAGCGAAGCGCTCGGCGCGGACGGCTACGCACCGACCGAGTCCGCCGACGATGCCGACGTCATCGTGCTCAACACGTGCCACATCCGCGAAAAAGCAGCCGACAAGCTGTATTCAGATCTCGGCCGCGTGCGCGTGACCAAGGAAGCCCGCCGGGTGGCTGGCAAACAGACCATCATCACGGTTGCTGGGTGCGTCGCGCAAGCCGAAGGCCGGGAAATCGTCCGGCGCGAAGGCGCAGTCGACCTTGTGGTGGGCCCTCAAGGCACGCACTTGCTGGCCGGTCTGGTGAAAGAAATTGCGGCTAATCCCGGTCGCCAGATCGTCGAGACCGATTTTCCCGACGATGACAAATTCGCCTTGCTGCCCGAACGCACAGCGCATGTGCACAAGCGCGCCACGGCCGCTTTTCTGACCGTGCAGGAAGGCTGCGACAAATTCTGCACGTTCTGCGTGGTGCCGTACACGCGCGGCGCGGAGTTTTCCCGCCCGGTCGCACAGGTGGAAGCGGAAGCGCGCCGAATGGTCGACCAAGGTGTGCGTGAACTGACTTTGCTCGGCCAGAACGTCAACGCCTATCACGGCCTCGATGCCGACGGGCGGCCGGCGTCGCTCGCGCATCTGATCGGCAGATTGGCCGCCATCGAGCAGCTCGAGCGCATCCGGTACACGACGTCGCATCCTCGCGACATGACGGATGACCTGATCGCGGCCCATGCGCGCGAGCCGAAACTGATGCCGTATCTGCATCTGCCGTTTCAGGCGGGTTCCGATCGCATTCTCGCGGCCATGAACCGCAAACACACGATCGCCGACTATCGCGCCCTGGTGCAGCGCATTCGCGCGGCCAATCCCGACATCGCCCTGTCGACCGACATCATCGTCGGTTTTCCCGGCGAAACCGACGCCGAATTCGAGGCAACGCTCGATCTCGTGCGCGAGACGCGGTTCGCCGCCGCCTACTCGTTCAAGTACAGCCCGCGCCCAGGAACGCCCGCCACATCCCTCGGCGACCATGTCCGCGAGGAGGTGAAGGTCGAACGCCTTGCCCGGCTGCAAGCCCTGCTGGACGAACTCTCGACGTCGTTCAACGCCAGCTGCGTCGGCAAGGTATTCCCGGTGCTGTTCGATCGACCGGGCCGACGCGTTGGTCAGCTGATCGGCCGGTCGCCGTATCTGCAATCGGTGTTTGCTGAAGCAGACGTTTCGATGCTCGGGCGCATCGTGCCGGTCGAGATTTCAGCGGCGCTGCCGCACAGCCTTGCGGGCCGCTTAGTCATGGCGGCGTGACATGATCGTCGCCGTCGCAGGTCTACAACCTTCCGATGCCTGGACTTTGCCACGGTCTGCCTGCAAGAGGGACCCAACTTGCGCCTCAACGCCATGAGGGGCCACGTGCGTTCCGTCGAACGTAGCGTTCGAGGTAAGGGTCATGCGGGACGATCTGGGGCAGAACACGTCGGCGCCCGCCAGTGCGGCGGTCGTCGATCTGCGGGAAAATTTTCTACCCGTCTCGCAACAGAGTTTGCGTGATCGGCTAACGCGTCGGGAATGTTGGGCTGGCGGGCGGCACGTCGATGCCAACAAGTTCTTTCGATACCTGAACTATTGGCGCCGACAGCAATACACCTCACGCCTGAGCCGACTTGTTGCCGACTACGAGCCGTTCAGTCCTGACAGCGATATGTTGGTCACGCGTACCTACAAGGCCGACGAAACGCGCGTATTGCGCGACCGCGTGATGGTCGATCTGCGCGAACTCCTGGTGCACGCCAACTACACGCGCATCAAACACGATCATTTCAAAATCCTGGCGGCCGGTTCGGACTACGGCCTGGAGTTGGAGGTCGATCTCGACATCTTCGAGGAGATTGAAATCTTCTTTCGGGGTCGGACGACGAAAACATCTCAGCGCCGATCCAAGAAAGGCTTTTTTCTCAAGTCGGAAGCGTACGACATTCCCGTGTTTCAGCGCTTATGCATCGTTTTCAAGTTGAAACCGTTCGCGGTGCGTGTCGACGAGGTGATGAAGAAGAAGCGCTGCGATCGGGCCAAGGCTGAAAAGCTGGTCGAGAAGATGCGCAAACTGCTGCCGCCGCAGGTGCTCGACAGCAATATCTACGTGAAGCTATTCAAGAACATTCCGCAGTCGGATCTTGAAATGGTGTTCCCGAACACGCGGGTGAAATTCCGCATGTTCGACAAGGTGCGGCTGACGACCACGGCCGGCGGTGGCATAGGCGCGGGCG
>JANOAW010000917.1:0-8901 GCA_031411355.1 Hyphomicrobiaceae bacterium
GCAACCAAACTCGCGCCCTACGAAGCCCGCATCACCTTCATCGGCCATTCGACATTTCTGATCGAGAGCCCCGACGGCGTCAGGATGGCGACCGATTACAACGACTATCACCGGCCGGTGGAGCTACCGGACATCGTGACGATGAACCGGACGCATGACGGGCATTACACCAATTTTCCCAGTCCGTTGATCAAGCATGTGCTGCGAGGGTGGAATCCGGCGGGGGGGCCGGCCAAGCACGATGTCGAATTCAAGGACGCGCACGTCCGCAATGTGCCAACCAACATCCGCTTCGGTGACACCGGGCAGAGTTACGGCGCCTACGGCAATTCGATCTTTATTTTCCAGACCGCCGGCATGTGCATCGGCCATCTCGGTCACCTGCATCACACACTGTCGCCTGAACAGCTGGCTGCTATCGGACAACTCGACATCGTGCTGGTGCCAGTCGACGGCGCCTATACTATGGACCTGGCCGGCATGACGGAGGTGGTTCGCGCGCTGCGGGCCCGTCTGATCATTCCCATGCACTACTTCAATCGATACACGCTCGAGCGCTTCATCGAGCGCGTGCGCGGCGAATGGCCGGTCGAAATGAGCGAGAAATCCGGCGTCGTCGTCAGCCAGCGCACGCTGCCGACCGAGCCGAGGGTCCTGGTATTGCCGGGGCCGTGACGGCGTTGAGGGCGGCACCGGAGTGCAGACGGCGCTGAACCGATTGGGGCGACCACACGTTCGGAACAGGCTCGGCACGGTGTGCTCATCCGTCGGCGTCTGCGCGTTCGGGTCTGATTTGGCCATCTGCCATCGCCATTGCGAATTCGACGTCATCGACCTTTCCCTCCGCGCGTGACAGTGTCGGCGCCGACACGCCACCCCAGTGAAGAGACCTCAGCGATGACGACTGCGATCCCTGCCTCCGCTTTGCAGCTCATGTCCCTCGTCAAGGACAGCGGGCAATTGGAGGTCTTTCTCACGCGCGCGCCCGTGCCCGAGCCGCGCGACAAGGAGGTTGTCGTCAAAGTCCTTGCGACGCCGATCAACCCATCGGATCTCGGTCTGCTGTTGGGCGCGGCCGACATGACGACGACGCGCGCTTCAATGCGTGACGGCCTGCCCGTTGTGACCGCTGATATTTCATCGGCTGGCATGCGAGCCATGACCGGTCGCGTCGGAGAGGCCATGCCGGTCGGCAACGAAGGCGCGGGTGTGGTTGTGAAAGCCGGCGCAGCGCCGGAAGCGCAGGCGTTACTCGGCAAGACCGTCGCGGCTCTCGGTGGCGCAATGTACTCACAATATCGCTGTCTGCCGGTGTCGCAATGCATGGCTCTGCCTGACGGCACCGACGCCAAGGATGGTGCGTCGTGTTTCGTCAATCCGCTGACGTCGTTGTCGATGACCGAGACCATGCGCCGGGAGGGGCATACCGCTCTCGTGCATACGGCCGCCGCGTCAAACCTCGGCCAGATGCTGGTCAAAATCTGCAGGATGGACGGTATCCCACTGGTCAACATCGTGCGCAGCGATGCGCAGGCAGCGCTGCTCCGGGGCGTTGGCGCGACGCACGTCTGCAACTCGACAGCACCGACATTCCTCGACGACTTGACCGCGGCGCTGATCGACACTGGCGCCACGATCGCCTTCGACGCAATCGGCGGCGGCAAACTGGCGGGGCAAATTCTCGGCTGCATGGAGGTTGCCGCCGTCAAACGCATGAAAACCTACAGCCGCTATGGCTCCGATACGTTCAAGCAGGTCTACATCTACGGCGGTCTCGACGTGGGGCCGACGACACTCAACCGGAGCTTCGGTCTATCGTGGGCACTCAGCGGTTGGCTTTTGACGCCCTTCCTGCAGAAAATAGGCCGTGAAGAAACGCAGAAGCTGCGCGCCCGTGTGGCAGCCGAACTGAAGACGACGTTCGCCAGCCACTACAGTCACGAGGTCTCGCTGACCGAGATGCTGAAACCGGACGTGATCGCCGCCTACAACAAGCGCGCGACGGGCGAAAAGTATCTGGTCCGGCCGCACCTCGCCTGAGCCGGGACGACCAATCGTTGCGTTTGATGGTCGTCGACTGCGGTATCGGTGTCGCACGCAAGACGCCAGCGGCGCGAGGTCAGCGTTCACGCAAGGCCTCGCTGGCTTTGTTCAGTGGCTTCAACAGATAGTCCATCACGGTTTTGCGGCCGGTGCGGATTTCGGTGGTCGCGATCATGCCGGGAATGATGGGGTGGCGTTTGCCGTCACGTGATTCGAGATAGGCGTTCGTGGTGCGCACATAGATCCGATAGGCGAATTGGCCGCGCTGGGTCTTGTCCTCGATGGTGTCGGGCGAGACGCGCTCGAGTTGCGCGGGCAATGTGCCGTAGATGGCGGGATCGTAGGCGGTGAGTTTGACCACGGCCTCCTGTCCAGGCCGGATAAAGGCGACGTCGCGCGGGCTCAATTGTGCCTCGATAAGCAGCCGATCCTCGAGCGGTACGATCTCCAACAGCACACCGCCGGGCTGGATGACGCCGCCGATGGTGCCGGTCGTCACGTCCTTGACGATGCCGCGCACGGGCGCCGTCAACGTGGTGCGCTTGAGTTTGTCGACGCGGCCGTCCCAGGTTTTGCGCAACGGCTCGAGTTCCGTCATCACCTTCGACAATTCCTCTTTCGCCGCGACCGAATAGTCGCTGCGGTATTGGTCGAGCTTGGCCGACAATTCGAGCACCTTCTGGCGCAGGCGCAGAATTTCGACCTCGCTGACAGCTCCGGTTTTCTGCAGCGGCTCCGTGATGGTCAGTTCGCGCCGGGCGAGTTCGAGTTGTCGCTCGACCGCGCTGGTGCGCTCGATCAACGCTGATCTCTTGGTTTCGAAATGCGAGCGCTCGCGCTTGATCAGGATCACGTCCAGATCCGTCGGGAAGGTGATTGTCGCCTCGCCGCTGGTTTCAGCCGCCAGCCGTGCCGACGTCGCCGTGAGTGCCTTGATGCGTGCCTCGGTCTCCTCGGCGATCGAGCGCGCCAGGGCCGGGTCGAGTGTCGCGATGTGCTGATTGGCCTCGACGATGTCGCCCTCGCGGACCAGGAGTTCCGACAGGATGCCGCCCTCGAGCGATTGCACCATCTGGCCCTTGCTCGATGGCGTTACCTTGCCCTGGCCGACCGCGACCTCGTCGATCTCGAACACACTCGCCCACACCGTGAAGGTCACCACCGCGGTCATGATCACCCACAGCATGCCCGAATTGCTGCGCGGTTTTTCGCTGGCTGGGTCGTGGTGGGATGAACCCGTACCCGAGAAGAGATCATGCGCCATGGGTGCCTCCCGTCACGACCAGCGTCGGTTGACGTGGCATCGACTTGTTTGTGCGCTGATCCGCGTCGGTCGCGGCGCCCGCGCCTGACAGCTTATGCAGAACGTCCGCTCGCGGACCGTCGAGCACGACGCGGCCCTGATCGACCACCAGCACGCGATCGACGATGTCGAGCAGTGCATAGCGATGCGTTGCGACGACAAGCGTTCGCGATCCGAGCCAAGATTTCAGATTGGTGATGAAGGCGCGCTCGGTATTCTCGTCCATCGCGCCGGTCGGCTCGTCGAGCAAGAGCGCGCGCGGCGCACGCACGAGGGTGCGAGCGAGGAGCAACGCCTGCCGCTGCCCGCTCGACAAGCCTCTACCACCCTCCTGCACGGTCATGTCGAGCCCATGCCCCTCCGTGAACATGCGCGCGCTCGTGCCGATGACGGCGAGGGCCGCCAGCAAGGCGTCGTCCGTCGCCTGTGGCGCCCCGAGTTTCAAGTTCGAGCGCACGGACCCGACAAATAGACCCGCATCCTGATGATAACTGCCGATATCGCGTCGGATATCCGCCGTCTGCAAAGAGGCGATGTCGGTGCCGTCGACGATGACACGTCCCTCGGTCGGCGGCATGAGACCCGACGCCAACTTCAACAGCGTCGACTTGCCCGAGCCGATACGTCCGATGATCGCCACGCGCTCACCGGCGCGAATGGTCAAATGGGGTATCGTGAGGGCTGGCCGTTGTTCCTTGTCGTAGCGGTGCGCGATCTGGTCGAAGGTGATGTCCGGCTTCAAGAGCGGACGATGAAAGCGTGAGCCGTTGCCGCCATGGTCGGTCGGCAGTTTCAAGAGGGCATCGAGGCTCTTGCGGGCGACACGGGCGGCTTGCAGGCGGGCGAGTACGCCTGCAATCTGTGCCAATGGGGCGATGGCGCGGCTGGTGAGCATCGAGCAGGCGAGCAGGGCACCCGTGGTCATGACGTTGGCGAGCACCAGATAAACGCCGGTGACGAGCACGGCCACGTAGGCCAACTGCTGCAGCGTCAGGGTAACGTTGGTGAGCAAAGATGCAAGCTGGCGGTTCTTCATGCTGATCCGCGCATTGACGGCGTTGATCTGTTCCCAGATCGCAACGAAGCGGCCCTCGGCCTGCAGCGATTTGATATCCTCGATGCGCTCGATCGATTCGACCAGCATGGCGTTGCGCAGCGCGCTTTCACGCAATCCCTCGCGCGAGAGGCGAGCCATCGGCCACTGCACGATGAGGCACAGCAGCAGCACGATCGGCATCACCGCCAAAACAACGTAGACCAACGGACCGCCGATCAGGACGATGACGAACACGAACATGACGACGAACGGTAACTCGAACAGGACCGACAATGTGGTCGACGTCATGAGTTCGCGGATCTGGTCGAGTTCGCGCAACTGCGCGATCAACGTACCTGGAGACCGCGGCCGCGTGTCGTTGCGGACATCGAGTGCGCGCGCGAAAAACAGCGCCGACATCTTCTGATCGAGCTGCTTGCCAAATCCGTCGGCGATCGACACGCGCATCTGTTTGATGATCAACTCGAACAGGAGCGCGAGCGCCACTCCGAGCGTCAACACCCAGAGCGTCGGCAGGGATTGGGCGGGGATGACGCGGTCCCAGATCTGCATCGCGAATATGGCCGTGGCGATGGACAGGATGTTGGCGCAGAAGGCGCCGCCCGCGAGTTCGACGAAGCGGGACATGTGGCTGAATAGCAAACGTCTGAACCACGATGTCCGGTACGGCGTGATATACGCGTCGATGCGACTGTCGGCACGTTCGGCCCGCGAGGCGACCGCGAACACAGGCCCGACAATCGATTGATCCAGTGCCGCGCGCGGCACCTCGCGCGCCAGCACACCGTCGAGGCCGGTTACGAGCACACGCGCGGTTTTGCGATCGAGAGCGGTGACGAGGACAATTTCATCGCCTTTCAGCTGCGCGATGAAGGGCGTGGTGAGGCCCGATTGTCCCGGACGGAACGACACGAAAATGCCGGTCATGCCGATGCGCTCGGCGGTCGCCGACAGTCGGCCGCGCAACGGGCGGTCGGGCGAGGCGTTGAGATGCAGCCGGGTTTCCTCCGGCGACGGTGACAGGTCGAGCTGTTGCGCCGCGGCGACCAGCGCGACCGCCCAAGCGTCCGCCGACGGTCCGGACGTGTCCGTGACGTATGCCATGTTCGAGCCCTTTGCGAGTTGCCCGCTCCGGTATCCGGATCGGTACGCAACCAGCGGCGAGACGCGCGGCTGGGCACAAACACGTGAGTGAGCACATAAAAACGGCGTTACGGCACGGCGTCGGCCAGCACGCGGACCAGCACCTGGCGCGCCGCGCCCGCGCGCAAAATGGCAACCGCGGCATCGGCACCCGCATTGATGCGGTCGGTCTCGGCGCGCAGGATCTCTTGCTCCGCATTGAGTACGTCTGTGAGGGTGCGACGTCCGATGCCATATTCTTCAAGCGACGTCTGACGCGCTTTGTTGGCGCTCTCGAGTTGGCGGCCGGATGCGCTTTTGCGTTCCGCGGCGCCCGCCTGTTCGGCTGCGGCGACGGTCACGTCGGTGGCGTTGGTCAGGCGGGTCAGTTCGACGTTGCGCTCGGCTGCCTGCATTTCAGCTGTAGCGGCCTGCGTGCGGCCTGCACTGGCACCGCCGTTGAAGAGGTCGCCCTTGACCGTGATGCCGACGCTGGTCGCGGGTTTCAGGTCACGATCGCCGAAGGGATGCGTGTAGCCCGCGCGCGCACCGATCGAGGGATACAAAGAAACTTCCGCGATTTTCAGTTTGGCGCGGGCTGCCGCGGCCGCTCGTTCGGCAGCAATCATGCCACGGCCTGCGTCGTCCGAGGTTGCCTGTATGGCCGATTTGACCGCGTCGATCAGCCGATCGGGCGGCGATGCGCGTGCGACATGCTCGCCGGTCAATTGCAGCAGCCGCGCACGGGAGGCGACGGAGCGCGTCTGTGACCGGGCGCGTTCGCCGCGCGCACTTTGGACACGGGTCTCGGCCATGTGCACGTCGGCCACATTGGCGACGCCGCTGTCGGTGCGCAACGAAATGGTGGTGCGCAGATTGACCAGTGCCATCAGGTAGCGATCGGCGGCAGCCGTCAGATCTTCTGCGCGAACAAGCTCGAGGTAAGCTTCGCTGGCCGCGAGCGCGATGCGTTCTCGGGTGTCGGCGATTTCAGCTTCGCGCTGTTGGCGAACGGCTTTGGCGGCCAAGATCTGGTTGTCCGTGGCGCCAAAATCATACAGCAACTGGTTGACCTCGACGCCAGCGCGGTAATTGGCCGAGTCGGCGCTCGATGCAGCGGTCGACGACGTGCCAATGGATGAGACATATCCCAGTTTCGGCTTCCAGCCCGCTTCGGCCACGGTCAGATCGCCTGCACTTCGATGCATCTCAGCCAGTGCCCGTCCGATTTCGGGATGGCGCGCCAGGGCGAGCGCCACGGAACGCGACAGGCCAGGTCTGGATTGGCCAGGTCTGGATAGGTCAGGTCGTGACACGTTCGGTGTGATCGACCGAGCCTCCGGTGCCGCATGCGCCGAGCCAGTGACTGCCGGAACCGTGGCCGTCATCCATCCGACGGGCGCGGCCTGCGACCACGATCGGACGGACGTTGACGCGACCCGACCATCAGGCGTCGCCGACAGTGTGTTGCAACCTGACATGGCGATCCCTAAGCCGAGAAGTGGAGCCACTCTCGCCTTTGATGTGTTGAAACTCATGCAACACCCTCGTAACGCAACCGACGCGACTGTACGTATCAACTCAGCACCTTATGGGAGAGCAAAACGTCGTTTGCAATTTAAGAATGCAAAAAATAGGAACATCTCGCGAATTGGAGTCACGATTGTTGTTTTTCAGCACTACCTCTGCGCGGTGTTTGTCGATGAAATCAGCTTGATACAATCTTGACGCGAATCGGGTGCTGGCTTTACCAAGGAGGATCACCGCAGAAAATGGGGGTTGAAGATGTTCTTCGCGAAGAAATCCAAGGGCACAGCACCTGTGATATTTCCGCCCGCGGAGGTAGTGATCGGTCTGCCGATGGCGGCTGAGACCGCGCCCGTGCCGCCGCCGGTGAACAGTGCCGCGCATGTGCCCGCGGTGACCCAGCCCCCGGTGACCCAGCCCCCGGTGACCCAGCCGGCGATGGCAGCGGCCGTTGGGCCGGATCGGTCGACACCAAGCGATGCCCTGCAGCGACAGCAGATGTCCCGAACCATGTCGGCGATCTATGGCAGTATCACACGCGTGCTCGCTGGCTCGTTGCGCCATCAATCGATCCCGCTGGCCGAGCTCAAATGGCTGGTCGCGCCGGCGACATTGACCGGACAATACGCCATTGGCGAAGGGGCGCTCGATCCGTCCCGGCCCGACAGCCCGATCGGTCCAGTCGCGGTCGTGATGTGGGGACGTCTGAGCGAAGAGGTCGATCGTCAGTTGATGCAGGCGCCGAATGCGCCGCTGCGGCTGAACCCCGAACACTGGCAGTCCGGGGATATTCCGTGGATTTTGGATGCGGTCGGCAGCAAGCCGGTGGTCGACCGGATCATCTCGGAACTGTTGGTCACGCAATTCAAGGGCAAAGCGCTCAAGATCCGCATGCCCGCGGACGACGGCAGCATGATCGTCGGTCAGTTTGCTGCCGCGGCTTGAACGACGCGCCGCCTCCCCTCGGTGGCGAGGGAAGGCGGCGCG
This sequence comes from Hyphomicrobiaceae bacterium, assembly GCA_031411355.1. Lineage (GTDB taxonomy): Bacteria > Pseudomonadota > Alphaproteobacteria > Rhizobiales > Hyphomicrobiaceae > JABFRJ01. Next base: position 8,040 of record JANOAW010000917.1, read on the forward strand.
GACGGCTCACTCTCAGACCACCTGCACCTGCATGCCGTGCTCGATGAGCACGTCGGCATGGGTGTTGGCGGCGACGAGCGCCGAGTTGTGGTAGACGTCGAACGTGTGACCGTCGATCACGCGCTGACTGTTCGTGGTCCAGGTGTTGGTGCCGTTCTTCGCCAACACCACAGTGTCGTCGGCCGCGCCCAGGACCTTGAAGTCCAAAGTGCTGTCGGACTTCATATTCAGCACGTCGTCGAAGCCGAGCATGAAGGTGTTGGCACCGGTGCCGTTGATGTCGAACGTCTCGAAGCCCTGCACCGTCGCCCCAGCCGAAGCCAGATCCAGATTTATGCCGGTACCCGAGAAGATCAACGTATCGCTGCCGAGGCCACCGTCGACGCGTGTGAAGTTCGTGCCGACGATCTGGATCGTGTCGTTGCCGGCGCCGCCGTAGGCTGCGTCGAACAGACCGTTGTTGCCCGTATCGGATGCGGAGCCGATGCCCGTGATGGTGTCGTTGCCGATGCCGCCGGCAATGCGATCAACACCGCCGACGATGGCTGCGTATCCGCTCGAGTGCGTGCCGGCTGCCAGCGTCTCACCGTTGACCGACATGGCCTGGGTGAGGTGGGCATTCGAGCCGTAGTAGATGAACGTCTGGCCGGCATCGAGACCACCCGAAGAGTTTCCGGGCGCACCGACCATGATATCCGCCAGTCCGTCGCCGTTGAAGTCACCCATGGCAACCGATGCGCCGAAGTGATCCTGAGCCGACGAGCCCGTGAACTTCTCGGCTTTGCCGGCCGTGACGAGTGCATCAAGATCGGTCGATGCCGTGAAGGTGGTCGCCACGTTCGCACCTGCCTGACCATAGACC
>JANOAW010000918.1:0-1991 GCA_031411355.1 Hyphomicrobiaceae bacterium
AACACCTCGTCACGGAACGCGGCTATAAGCACGTCTACTTCGACGGCTTGAACAGGTTCTACCTCAGGCACGACCATATGGAACTCGAGCCGCATTTTGCTTATGGCCCGTGCGTGTTCGACAGTTTCATGCTGAGTGGCACATCGAGCAGCGGCTTTACGAAATCCCTGACGGAAAGGGCTGTGGCACAGGCGATCGAAATCGATCGACTGGCGCGGCGCGTGGCGACGCTCGAAGCATTCGCGACGGGCGTGACGACCGCCACGGAATCGTTGGCGTCGGCAATCCGATCGCTCGACTTGAAGTAGTATATTTCCCGCTTTGCAAGCGCCACAGGCTCACGTATCTGACGACTTTGTTTGACAACCTTGTAGCGACATCGCCAGCAAAGTCTCTCTCACGGACTGGAGTTCCACACATGACGTCGATGGACGAGTTTCTGTTTCCCGGTGTGATTAAGGAAAACTGGCAGATGATGCCATGGGAGCGCATCGCGTTGACCGGCGTGCTCGCCCGTATGCGTCCTAAAGTGTCTCTCGAAATCGGCGTCTACTACGGCGGCAGCTTGTCTTTGACGAGCCACTTCGTCGAAAAAATCTACGCCATCGACATCGATCCGGCGGTCCGTTCCAGGTTCGCGTGTCCCGCGAACGCCGACCTCATCATCGGCGACTCGAACGTCGAAATTCCGAAACTGCTGAAAAAACTCGACACCGAGAACACGCCGCTCGAACTCGTGCTGGTCGACGGCGACCATTCACAGGACGGTGTGCGGCGCGATCTCAATCTGCTTTTGAAGTATCGTCCTAAAGCCCCGATGATCATCCTGATGCACGACTCAGGCAATGCGGTTTGCCGTGAAGGCATCCGCAGTGCCGATTGGCGGGCGTGCCCCTTCGTGCACACGGTCGATCTCGATTTCGTACCTGGCCAGATCATCGAACACGCTGTGACGGCGACCAGTGCCGAATGCTGGGGTGGCTTTGCGATCGCCTACCTTCTTCCGACCGCCCGCCAAGGTGAACTGGTCATCCAGGAGGGCGCGCGCACGAGCATCAAGTCGATCCATTACGCATCCAAGAACATCGGCAAAATCTTCTCCGCCGCTTGAACACAGAGCCGAACGACCATGCGGATTTTGATCGTCAGTAATTTCTACCCACCCAACGTCGTCGGTGGCGCAGAGATCGTCGCGCACCGGCAGGCGCGGGCGCTGGTGGCACGGGGGCATCACGTGTGCGTCCTCGCTGGTCGCTTGCCGTCGGTCGAATGGCCGCCGGCAACACTCGACTTCGACATCCTGGACGGCGTGCATGTCTACAGACTGTCGCTGACCTCATTGGACGCGGCGGATAATTTCTATCGCCCCGAAACGGCGCGGCGATTCCGCGCCATCGTCTCGGCCGAGCGTCCCGACGTCGTGCACTTCCACAACGTCATGGGTCTCGGCGCAAATCTGATCGCTGACGCCAGGCAAATGGGCGTCAAATCAGTCTTGACGCTCCACGACCACTGGGGATTTTGTCTTAAGAACACGCGCCTTCGCAACGATCAATCGGTGTGCGAAAATTTCGACGACTGCTTCCAGTGTTTGGACCACTTCAAAACCGCCAGCGGCTTGCCCCTCCCGATCCGTCTCAGGCGCGATTATGTTTCGTGGTGCGTTGCCCAGGCCGACAAACTTGTGTCGCCAAGTCGCTATCTCGCCGAGACCTATGAGCGCGCCGAGGTCGGGCGCGGCCGCGTTTCCCATCGCACGAACGGCATAGAACTCGCGCGCTTCGTCCCCAAGCCGAAAAAATCCGATCCCGTCATCCGTTTCACCGCCATCGGTTATCTCGGCGAGCACAAGGGCCTCAAGGTCTTGATGCAGGCCGCGGCGTTGCTGGCCCGACGCACCGATCTCGACGGCAAATGGTCGTTGAGGATCGTTGGCGGTGGCCACTTGCAGTCATGGCTCGAAATGGAGCTGGCGACTCCCGGCATCTACG
>JANOAW010000919.1:0-2849 GCA_031411355.1 Hyphomicrobiaceae bacterium
CACCGACCGGCACCGCCCGGATGCCGACACAGGGGTCATGCCGGCCCTTGGTCAGGATCTCGGTTTCCGCGCCGGCGCGATCGATGGTCTTGCGCGGGGTCAAGATTGACGACGTCGGCTTGACGGCGAAGCGGCAGACGATGGCCTGTCCGGTCGATATGCCGCCGAGAATTCCGCCGGCGTGGTTGGAGAGAAAGCGCGGTCGACCTTGATTGTCGATGCGAATTTCATCGGCATTCTGCTCGCCGCTCAGCGTGGCAACCGCCATGCCGTCGCCAATTTCAACGGCTTTCACGGCATTGATGCTCATCATGGCCGAGGCGAGGTCCTGGTCGAGTTTGGCATACAGGGGGGCACCCCACCCTGCCGGTACGCCGGTCGCAATCACCTCGATCACCGCGCCGACGGAGGAGCCGGATTTGCGGACCTTGTCGAGATCTTCGGCGAAGGCATCGGCCGTTGCCTTGTGCGGACAGAAAAAATCGTTCTGATCGACCTCAGCCCAGTCGTAGGCGTCGATTCCGACCGGGACTTTGCGATGACCCATCTGGATCATAGCGCCGCGGATCGTTACGCCGGCAACGACCTTGCGCGCGATGGCTCCGGCCGCGACGCGGGCTGCTGTCTCACGTGCGGACGACCGTCCGCCGCCTCGGTAGTCGCGCAGGCCATACTTGGCGTCGTAGGTGAAGTCGGCGTGGCCGGGCCGAAATTTTGCGGCGATGTCGCCGTAATCCTTGGAGCGCTGGTCGACATTGTCGATGTGCAAAGCAATCGGTGTGCCGGTGGTGAGTTGCGGACCGCCAGGCTCCTGCATCACGCCCGATAGAATTTTTACGACGTCGGGTTCACGACGCTGCGTGGTAAATCGCGACTGACCAGGGCGACGTTTGTCGAGAAACGCCTGAATGAAGGATGCCTGAAGCTCGAGACCCGGCGGGCATCCATCGACCACGACGCCGAGCGCTGGGCCGTGACTTTCGCCCCATGTGGTGATGCGAAAGAGATGGCCGAAGGAATTGTGCGACATGGATGAAGGTCCGCGTTGAAGCGCGACTTAGCCCCCCACATTAGGACCGCGCAACGTGACGAACAGCCGTCCCACGCTTTAGAATGCCAGTTACAAGGCAACCGATCTTACGATGCCAGCCGGCAGTGAGACCGTGCGTCGTCGACGGACGTCAGGAACTGTGTGAGCCGCCGTTCGGCACTCTGAATGTCGGGCGCGCGGCCGGATAATTCCGAGCCGCCCATATGGCACCGCCACGTAAAGCCTTGCTCGGCGCGCCGTGCGATGGAGCCGATGGCCACGAATGGATCGTCGTCGGAGAAGAAATTCGTCACGCCCGTATGAGGGCATCGCTTGGTCGACAACAACATGACGCACACCCTTTAAGGGCGGCCACGCCGCCCGGTCGTTCCCCCGGGCATTTCCTGCTATCCTGCGCGAAATTGCCTCTCGCTGCAGTCGGACGACGATTACGCTGGTCCAAGGTTCATAGGACGATAGGTTAACATGCGTCCGCGACGAGCGGCAAGCTGCTAAAGAGACCTCGAAACGACTTTCGTGACAGTGGGCACACATGAGCGAAACGGCCGATTGGACACGGGCGATCGGTGGCGACGAGGGGCCGCTGCTGGTTTTCGGTGGACCATATTCAAATTTGCGCGCGACGCTCGCCATGCGTGCCTGCGCCGAGCGGGCGGGTATTCCCGCGCATCGGGTCATCTGCACGGGCGATGTCGTCGCCTATGCCGCCGAACCGGAAGAAACGGTGGCCGCGATCCGGGATTGGGGCTGCCATGTCATCGCAGGCAATTGCGAGGAACAACTGGCGGTCGGGGCCGCCGATTGCGGGTGCGGTTTTGAAGAGGGCACGGCGTGTGACCTGCTCGCCAAGGGTTGGTACCCATTCGCCGATGCGCGTGTCTCCGACGACAGCCGCGCATGGATGTGCGGGCTTGCAACGCACGCGCGCTTTACGTTCGCGGGGCGATCGTTTCTCGTCGTTCACGGAGGCGTACAGACGGTCAATCGGTTCATCTTTGCGTCAGACAGTGCTGCATTGGCTGTCGAGCTGGCCGACGCGCGCTGCGATGTCGTGATTGCCGGTCACGCTGGCATTCCCTTCATCAAGCGTCTCGGTGCGCAGACCTGGTTCAATCCCGGTGTGATCGGCATGCCCGCCAACGACGGCACGACCGATGTCTGGTATGGGCTCGTCACGCCGAGCGCCGCCGGTTTGGATCTGACGCTCGAGCGCTTGGCCTATGACCACGCGAGCGCGGCCGCCAGTATGCGCCGCTTCGCTCACGTCGACAGCTATGCCCGGACATTGGTCACCGGCCTCTGGCCAAGCCTGGATGTTCTGCCGGATATCGAAAAGCAGCGCACCGGTCAGCGTTTGCGGCGCGCGACGGTCAGTCTTGCGGGCGGCATCGAGCGCTCGATGCGTGGTCGGTCCTCGCCTTCGCGGGGATGACGGCCTCTGCGCCGTCGACCGAACAGGCGTGCCGTTCAGGCTTCGCCGCTGGTCTGGAACATGCTGGCTGCCAGCGCACTTTTGGCGTCGCGGCCTGCCCAGACGACGAACTGGAAGGTCTGATAATAGCGCTCGACCGATTCGAGGGCGACGCGCAGCATGGCCTCGCACTGCGCCTGGGTGGCCGTGGTGCCGTTCAACATCAGAGCGTGGCGATACATGACCAATCCGTCGCCGGCCCAGATGTCGAAATGGCCGAGCCAGAGTTGCTCGTTGATCTGCGCCACGAGGCGGTAGCATTCGGTCAAGCGATTCTCGGGAATCTTGAAATCGAAGGCGCACGCGAGGTGCAACGATTCAAGGTCG
>JANOAW010000920.1:0-4452 GCA_031411355.1 Hyphomicrobiaceae bacterium
CTTCCCAGTTCGTCACCGGCTCGCCGGTTTCGGGGTGCTTGCTGTCTTTGATGGTGACGCCCATGGCGGCGAGTTCGTCGCGGAGGCGGTCGCTTGCCTTGAAATCCCGGTCGCGTCGCGCTTGCAGCCGTTGTTCGATCACCGCGCGAACTTTTTCGCGGTCGATCTTCATGCCGTGTTCGCCGGCCATCAGCTGGCTGCGCGTCTCGCCATCGAGCACGCCGAGGAAGGCGAGCGAAGCCTTCAACGCAGATGCCGTGTCAGCGTTGCCGCGCTTTGCAGACTTGGCGAGGCCGTGAATGATCGAGATGGCCGAGGGAGTGTTCAGGTCGTCTTCGAGGGCTGCGAGAATGTCCTCGTGGGGGGCGGCTGACGCGGTCACACCAGCCAGCATCTCCGACAACTCGACCAGCGTTGCGCGCGCTTGCGTGACCCGCTCGACCGTCCAATCGATGGGCTGGCGATAGTGCGTACCGAGCATGGCGAAACGAAGCACTCGGCCGTGCCACGGCTTGCCGCCGAAGTCGGACGTCGCCAGCAATTGGTCGATGGTATAAAAATTGCCGAGTGATTTCGACATTTTTTCGCCGTTGACCTGCAAAAATCCATTGTGCATCCAAACGTTCGCCATCACGGCCGTGCCATGGGCGCAGCGCGATTGCGCCACCTCGTTCTCATGGTGCGGAAATACGAGATCGACGCCGCCGCCGTGGATGTCGAAAGTCGTGCCAAGATGCCGGAATGCCATGGCCGAGCACTCGATGTGCCAGCCGGGGCGGCCGGGGACGCTGATACCGCCCGGCGACGTCCAAGCAGGAATGCCCGGCTCAGACGGTTTCCAAAGCACGAAATCCATTGGGCTTCGCTTGTACGGCGCGACGTCGACCCGCGCGCCGGCCTCCATCTCCTCCAGGCTGCGGTTGGCCAACTGACCGTAATCCGGCATCGACCCGACAGCGAACAGCACGTGGTCCGCCGCGACATAGGCATGGCCCTTGGCGATCAGCTGATCGCAGATCACTCGCATCTCGGCCATGTGGTCGGTCGCACGCGGTTCGACGGTCGGCACCAGTGCGCCGAGAGCCGCCATGTCCGACTGATACTTCGCTGTCGTTGTGGCGGTGATGTCGGCGATGGCCGCAACGGGATCGGCGCCCGGAAAGTCACGCCGTGCGCGTTCATTGATCTTGTCGTCGACATCCGTGATGTTGCGGGCATAGGTGACGTGGGTCGGCCCATAGGTGAGCCGCAGCAGCCGGAACAAGACGTCGAACACGATCACGGGCCGCGCATTGCCGATATGGGCGTAGTCGTACACTGTTGGTCCGCACACGTACATACGTACGTTCTGGGCGTCGATCGGCTCGAACACCTCTTTCCGGCGCGTCAGTGTATTGTGAAGGATGAGAGCCATGTCTCGTGTCTCATGTGCGCGAGGGCAGTGTCGGCAAACGCCGGGCCGGTCGTTGCGTCAGGCAAAAAGCGACGGCAGCGGCCCGCCCGCGATCTCAACGGGTCGTAATAATGCCGCAGCGACACATGTCGACGGCGCATATGCCGATAAGCCTGATCATGACCGGCTTATGAGAGCGTCGAGCCGACCGGTCAAGGGGCACACGCGCGAAATGGCACACGCCCGGTTTTGCCGCGAGCCGACGTTGCCGCTTTGAAAACGCGTTCGCCCTCAGCCTCAGGCGCGCCAAGTTTGTCCGGTTGCCCAGGCAATCTCGCGAATGAGTTTTTGCCGGAAGGCCTGTCCGAACTCTAGAAAGCCCTCGGCCGCCATGGCGAACGCGCCGGGGCCACCGATGACATTGTCCTCGTAATACTTCTGCAGACCACCCGGGGGATGCGTGTGCGTCGGATTGAACTGCAGCGGCACGGCCGACAAGATGACGATGCCGTTGATCGTGAGGTTCTTTGCCAACGCCTCGTCACGGGCAGCCGTCACGTCTCGCCCGTGATTGTGGGTGCCGTCGCCGGACACGTCGATGACCTTGCGATCGCCGATGAACGGCGACTTCGCCAGCTGCTTGACCGCCTCGTCGATGCCGGTCGAAATGGATGTCCGTCCCCGGAACCGTCGCTCGACGGTCCGAACCTGTTCAGAGAAGGCAAGTGCCTGCCGTTCGTCGCCGATCGCCGACCATTCGACCATGACCGCGGCCTCGTAGGCGTTCGACCATTCGACCAATTGCAACGCGATGCGCCCGTGCTTGCCGCCTTTGATCAGTTTCATGATGACGGGATCGGCGATCGCTGCGGCGTAACCTTCCCTCTGCAATTTGAACTTCTCATCGTCGACGCTGCGCGACACATCAGCCGACAACACGAGCGTTACATCCACGAGTTCCTCGGCGCGCGCTTCTCGCCAAAGTCCAGGTACTGCCACGGCCGCGCCTGCCGACACGAGCAGCCGGCGCTTCGAGATCTTATGCATGAGGCCCGGTCTCCTGTCGGACTGCCCCCCACATATGGAGGCTACGTCCAAAGTGCCGGCGTTGTCGAGACCAAAATAGGGCCAGAAATCTGCTCAAATCCGGCTCAAAATGACCAAGCGGGCGTTCAATCCCGAATGACCGCCAGCGATCGCGAGAAATAATCGCGCCGCGCCAGGATCACCAGCACCCAGGTGGTCGCGGCGATGAAAGCGACCGGATGATAGAACCACGCCAGAACGGCGATGGCGTAGTAGAATGCCCGCAAGCCGCTGTTGGAATGTTCGCCCGACAAACCTGCGAGACGCGCCGTGCGAGCGGCATGAGCGTCGCACGCTGACATCATTTCCGGGTCGTCGCTTTTGAGCAGTGGAGCGGCGCCGATCATGATCGCGGTATAGTGGCCGAGCCGGAAAGCCCAGGCGAATTTGAAGAAGGCGAATACGAAGATCATGATGATGGTGACGAGCTTGAGCTCCCACAGAAGGGGGCTGGCCTGCGCCGCGAACGGTAACCGCTCGAGCGCCGCCTGCGCTTTGTCGCCCGACCCCATCACCGCCGCCATGCCACCGACGACCAGCACGGTGGTCGAGGCGAAGAACGCATTTCCCTGCGCGAGGTTGTTGAGCAGAATGACATCCATCGTGCGGTGATCGCCGCGCATGGCCATGTTGGTCATCCAGCGCACCCGTTGCGCTTGAATGGCGCCGACCATACTGCGCCGGCCGAGACCGTTGGGTCCGCATAAAAATTTGTACAAGCATATGGCTATGATGAAATATGCGAATGCGGCGACGTCGACGGGTGTGAAGAGATCGAACATGGCCGGCCTTGATTGGTTGTCGGCGGCAACACGTGTCAAATGCCCGATAGCGTCAAGATGGTGAGCGCGTTTTCGCGTGCGGGTGCACATCGATGCCTGATCGGCGCGGCAATTCGGCCACTTGCTGGACTTTTCGTCCGAAGCGGGTATGAGAGCCGCGACTTTCGAGACATCTGCGCCGCCGAACGACGACGGCCGAACGAACGGAGACGGCCGTGGTAAAAGTCATCGCGAGCGAAGTGCGCAAGGGCAATGTACTCGATATCGAGGGCGCGTTGTGCACCGTCATGAAAGCCGAGAGCATCCGGCCCGGCAAAGGCACGCCGACCACCCATATCGACATGCGGCGCATTTCGGACGGCGTCAAAATCGTCAAGAGCTACCGCACGACGGAAGCCGTCGAACGCGCCTTCCTCGACGAGAAGAACTACAACTATCTGTACGAAGACGACATGGGCTTCAACTTCATGGAGCCCGAAACCTTCGAGCAGATTTCGATCTCGAAGGACCTGATCGGCGACAGCGCGCAATGGCTGCAGGAGAACATGGTTTGCTCCGTGCAACTGTTCGATGGCACACCCGTTGCGATCGAACTTCCAGCCAAGGTCACGTTGTTGATCACGGAAGCGGAACCAGTGGTCAAGGGACAGACGGCATCGTCGTCTTACAAGCCGGCGATCCTCGAAAACGGCGCGCGCATCATGGTGCCACCCCATGTCGGCTCGGGCGTTCGTGTGATCGTCATGACCGCCGACGGCTCCTACGTTGAACGCGCCAAGGACTGAGTTCGTCTCGCACCGAGAGACTTTCGCGCGACGACGGCGATCGTCTCCCCGTCGGAGTAGTCTCCATGCGCATCGTCGACATCCGCGAAATCACCAAGCCGATCGCGTCGCCCATCCGCAACGCCTATATCGACTTCTCCAAGATGACCACGAGCCTCGTAGCCGTGGTCACCGACGTGGTCCGTGACGGCCGACCCGTCATCGGCTACGGCTTCAACTCGAATGGCCGCTATGGTCAAGGTGGCTTGATTCGCGAGCGCTTCCGCGGTCGTCTGCTCGATGCCCCGCCTGCGGCCCTCCTCGACGATGCCGGCGACAACCTCGATCCGCACAAGATCTGGGCCGCCTTGATGACCAACGAAAAGCCGGGGGGACACGGCGAGCGCTCGGTCGCGGTCGGCACGCT
>JANOAW010000921.1:0-2902 GCA_031411355.1 Hyphomicrobiaceae bacterium
CGCCGCCGCGGCACGATACCGGCTCGTTCGTGCGACCCACGGCTGCAACGACACACGATCGCTCCGGCGACCAGACATCGCCGCGCCCCCGCTATGCCAGCGCGCTTCCGACCCAATCAGTGCCCCAGCGTCCGGGAGCACGCGCCGGCACGGTGACGGGTTATGCGGCTGGCGTCGCACAGGGCCAATCAGCAGCATTCGAGGCGGCCCCGCCCGTTACGGCCCCGCCGGGTACTGCCCCGCCTGTTACTGCCCCGCCGGTCACTGCGCCAACCGTCACTGCGCCAACTGTCGCAGCCTTTGGACCTTACGCCGCCGCCGCGGCTCACGAGAGCGACCGTCGCTTGGCCGCGTCGAATAATGTCTCGCCGTATCCAGCATCGCCCGTGCGCCGTCCGATCGAAATCCACGATCTGCCGACGATGGATGTGGTCGCGGACCTCCAGGCGCATCGCCAGCGCGTCGAGCAACAGTCCGAAATCGTATTGCGGCCCGCGTCGCCGATCCACGCGCCGGCCTTGCCGAACACCAAGCCGACGGAAACGATGCGCGTCGAAGCCGTGGAGCGCAGCGTGACGTTCCACATGGCCCCGGATGGCGCCATGCCGGCGTCCTTGCGCGCGATGCTTGCCGGTCGGCCCGACACCGTTTCGCCGTCGCGTGACCACTCTGAGGTCGCAAGCCTGCCAAAGCCCGCCGAGCCGATCGCAATGGTCGAAGACGATGCCGACTTTGAGCCTTGGACGGCACTTCCGCGCGACGAAAAGTTGGACGAAATCGCCACGCGCTTTGCCCCCGAGACGAAGATCACGTGAATCCGCGCGGAAGTGTTTTTCGCGCGCGAGGCCCGCACCGTCACCGAACGGTCCGGGCCTCAACCGTTAATTAACCCCATTGCGCGCTACTATGGTCCCACAACACGAGCTCGGACGGAGGGATGCCCATCCTTCTCGCCGTGCCATCGAGGAGGCTTCCGCCCGCATGACCAACGCTCCCAGGCTCCCGGTCGTCTCCCCTCTCGAAAGCAAGGTGATGAGCCTTGCGGCCTTCATCGAAGCCAATCTGCCCCAAACCTGCAATGATGCGGCAATCGAACTCACACTGGTCGCCAGATCGCACGAAAGCCCGATCGCTCAAGCCGTCGTCCGCCACAGTGGCCTGATCGCCGAACGCGGCATTCGCGTACGCGCGCTGTTTGCCGTCGCGACCGCCCAGGGTGAGGCTGGTGCATGGACGCTGCGCGACGGCGGCATCGAGTTCGATCGCGATGTCCGCTCGACCTACAGCCCGCGCTACTTCGATGCGCACGAACAGTTGGTCCTGGCCACATCGTCGAGCTGGATCGGTGACTGCATGAGGCGCGATCCGAGCAAACGTGATGCGCTTGACCTTGCCAGGCCGGCATGTCTCGACACGGCTTTGTTCGCAAACCGCTCGTTTGAGAAATTGTGGCGCCTCGGGCGACCGCTGTCGATCACATCGGGGCGTGGCAAGAGTAACGCACTCGTCGCCGAGTTGACCACCGTCGCGCGCGCAAATGCCGACATCACGCCCGCAGAAATCGAGAAAAATCAGTAGCTTGAAAAAGCAATAATGTTCGATATGCCAATCAACAGATTCGTTGACGCACGCATTCGAGCATTGAGTTGATTACGCGCGCCCGATCAATGCGCTAAAGACGACCCCTGTTGTGTGAGGGTTGTCGTCGTGTCGACGCGTAGTCGAAGGCCTGTGTATCTGGAGGGCGTGGCCGAACGGATATCCCGTTCTCTGCGCACGCTGGTATGCCTTGGCTCCGTTTTGCTCGCCGGTTGCTCCGAATCCGTTCGGCCCGGCAATCATTCGCCGCTGCTCTTCGATCCGGAAAAAAGCGCTCATTCCGGCCGCTTTAATCAGATCGAGCATCCTGGCCGCACCTTTGACGCCAATCGGTGTGCACCGCCGGGCACCACGCACTACATCACCACGCCCATGAAGCCGCGCAATCGGTCCACCTTGGAGCAGGTGGTGATGCGCTATTCGGTCGGCGACCGCTTCAATCTGCACGTACCCGGTTCGCCGGATTTCACCTCTGACTACGTGATCAACGCCGACGGTCGTGTCTATCTGCCGTACGCGGGTGAAATCCGAGCCACCGGATTGACCAATCGCGAACTGAACCAGGCCATCGAGCGCGCATTGCTGAAGGCGCGGTTGTTTCAGCCTGACGGTTTCAAGGTCGCAGTTCGGCCCGTCCTTTACGCCCCGATCAACGTCACCATTGCGGGTGCCGTGTTCTTGCCGGGCCGCTTCACCATCGCCTCGCGGGACGACAAACTCGGTCTAGGAAAAGTCGGCGACAGCCCGCTCGATCGTAACGTCGCCTCGGCGCTACGCTCGGCGGGCGGCGTGCGTCCGGATGCTGACCTCACCAACATTCGCCATTTGCGCGACGGTAAATGGACGCGGTTGGATTGGCAGGGGGCACTCACCGGCGCACCGATCGACGACGTGATCCTCATCGAAGGCGACCACATCGAGGTGGCTGAGACGGGCTGTTTCCAATCGGCCCTCGTGCGGCCGTCGCAGATCACGCCACCGGGCATGCGCGTCTTCATCTCGAATCTGTCGTTACCTGCTCCGTCCAACGCGACGTCGGCGGTCAACAAGGATTCATCCAACATGCCGTATGGCACGCGGCTGCTACAGGGCCTCGTCTCGGCCAACTGCGTCGGCGGATCACGCGCGTCGAACGCGGCGCGCTATGGCGTTCTGATCAGTCGTAATCCCAAGACCCACCGCACCGAGGTCATCCAGCGTTCGATCGAGCAGCTTGTCCTGTCGCCTGATCGTGACGAGATCAACCCGTACCTGATGCCGGATGACGCCATCGCCTGCTACGACAGCTCCGTCAACGATGCGC
>JANOAW010000922.1:0-6565 GCA_031411355.1 Hyphomicrobiaceae bacterium
AACGCGGCACCAAGGGCGCGGCGTTGACCACTTATCTGTCGCTTGCAGGTCGATACACCGTGTTGATGCCGAACACCGGTCGTGGAGGCGGCATTTCGCGCAAGATTACACAGCCGCAGGATCGCAAGCGCCTCAAAGCGATCGCGCAGGAGCTGGAAGTGCCCGATGGCATGGGTCTGATCATCCGCACCGCCGGCGCCAGTCGGTCGATGCAGGAGGTTCGGCGCGACTATGAATACTTGATGCGCCTTTGGGAGAGCGTGCGCGACCTGACCTTGTCGTCCACGGCGCCGAGCCTCGTGTACGAGGAAGGCAGCTTGATCAAGCGTGCGATCCGCGACCTCTACACCAAGGAGATCGACGAGATCGTCGTCTCGGGCAAGGACGCGCATCGCGAAGCGCAGGATTTCATGCGCATGCTCATGCCGAGCCATGTGCGCAACGTGGTCCAACACGATCGTCCGGAGCCGCTGTTCTCGCGCTACCCGGCTGCGGATCGACAGCTGACGGCCATGTTCAGTCCGACCGTGCCGCTGAAGTCGGGCGGATACCTGGTCATCAATCAGACCGAGGCCCTGGTTGCGATCGACATCAACTCGGGCAAGTCGACCCGCGAGTTCAATATCGAGGACACCGCGCTCAACACCAACCTCGAAGCAGCCGACGAGATCGCGCGCCAATTGAAGCTGCGCGACCTGGCCGGTCTGATCGTGATCGATTTCATCGACATGGAGGAGAAGCGCAACAATCGCGCCGTCGAACGGCGGATCAAAGAGGCGCTACGCTTCGATCGGGCGAGATTGCAGGTTGGGCGCATCTCGCATTTCGGGCTTTTGGAGATGTCCCGGCAGCGCATGCGGACCGGTGTGCTCGAAGGATCGACCACGAAATGTCCGCACTGCGAAGGCACCGGCATCGTGCGGTCCGTCGAGAGTATTTCGCTCGCCGTGTTGCGGGGCATGGAAGATTTCCTCGGCCGCGACAACCGCACCTCGATCAACGTGCTGACCCAGGCTGACGTCGCGCTGTATATCCTCAATCACAAGCGGTCGTATGTGCTCGATCTCGAACGCCGCTACGGCATCGCCATCGCCCTCCTGGCCAGCGAGAAAATGCAGGGCGCGAATTTTGCCATCGAAAGATCGGCGGCTGTGCTCAGACGCGAGCCGGAACGCGCGGCCGTGACCATGAATATGGGTTTCGACGGATCGGAGCCGCCGGTCGATGAACTCGAAGAAGCGCCGTCATTGCAGCCGTATGGTGAGCCGGAAGAAGTCGCCGACGAGGGCGATGTCGACGAACCAAGAGCGGCACGGGCCGAGACGAATGGACAGGGCGAACGTCGCGACAGCCGGGAGGCTCGTGATGGTGATGAGTCGCGCGACGGCAAGCGTGGCCGCCGCCGCCGCCGTGGCCGCGGACGTGGGCGCGACGAGCGTGGTGGCGATCGCGACCAGCCGCGGGCAAGTCAGCCATCGGGAGAGGCCGGGCCAGCGCCCGACACCTTGCAACCGTATGCCGATTTCGACGCTGCATCGGCCGACGACTTGGACCCGGTCGCCCCGGCTGCGGCAGCATCAGCCTCGGAGTACGATGCACCCGAGTTGATCAATGGGGATGGAGAGACGGACGACGTCGCAGCGCCGGCTGAAACAGCCGCCGCCGCGGACGACGCCGACCGTCGCAACAAGCGTCGCCGCCGCGGACGTCGTGGTGGTCGTCGGACCGGAGCCGATGCTGACACTGGTTCCGACACTGGCGCGGACACTGGCGTCGATACGCCAGCTGTCGACGCAGCGGACGCCGATGCAACGGCCATCGAGACTGTCGGCGATACGGTTGCGGTCGAACCCCGCACAGACAGGTCGGCAACCGGCGTCACAGAGGAACTGAAGCAACCGGCTGTTCAGCCGGCGGTCGAGCAGGCAGTGTCCGACGCGCCTGTCGGAAAGGCGCCGCAGCGACTCGAAATCGCAGCGATTCAGACGCCGGTGGCTCTGCCAGTCATCATTGAGCCTGCCAGCGAAACGGCGGTTGCCCCGCTCGCGGTCTCGGTCGCCGACATCCCGGCGTCGCCGCGCCGTGCCGTTGCGCCAGTGACAACTGCGCCTGAAGTGGTTTCGGATGCACCGCCCCGGCCAGCGCGCAAGGGCTGGTGGAAACCGCGCATGCTGGGTCAATAACGGGAGCAGGCTCACGCCAGCGACGTCAGCCGTCACCGCACAGGTGACGGCTTTTTCGCAGCGATCGCACGTCCGGCCTTGTAGTTGGGGCGATGTGAATTATCTCTCAGGTCCAAACCGCCGACTTTGAACAGGCGCGTTGGGAGAGGGTGCTGCCGTGCAAGGTGCGTATTCGTCATCGCCGTATCGCAAAACGGCGCCAGTCGACATGCTCGATCAGCGTGAGATCGACGTGTCGTTGGCGCGGCTCGACGTGGTTGCGCGCGTGATGGACACGGCCGTGCGTATCCCGGGAACGGAGATGCGCTTTGGTTTGGATGCGATCGTAGGTCTGGTGCCCGTCGTGGGCGATCTGATCACGACCGCCATATCGAGTTACATCATCTACGAAGCCCGTCGGCTCGGTGCATCGCGTTGGCTCATCGCCCGCATGGCCGCGAACACGACGTTTGACGGCATCGTCGGGATGATTCCGATCCTCGGCGACGCCTTCGATCTGTTGTACAAGGCCAATGTCAAAAATCTCGCGCTCTTGAGGCGACATCTCGACAGCAAGGGCATCGTCAGCAAGGGCATCGGCTCGCGCGCCGACGGCATGACCATCGACGGCACGGCATCGCGCGTCGATCGCTAGATTCGATCGCGTTAGGCCGCTAGTACCACACCGCACTGGCTATGGGTGCCGGCTCAACCTTCCAGGATCTCACGCCGCACCGGTTTCGGCTCGCCGAACAGACTGCCCTGACCAAGTCCGACACCGCAGGCCGCGACCCGCTGCAGTTGATCGTGAGCCTCGATGCGAGCGACAATGATCTGCAACCCGACGGTCGACAGATGCCGGGTCAGATCGGCCGCGGGAATGACCGAGGTGCCGTGCGGGAGACCGTCGAGGAACACCAGTGCGTCCAATTTGGCGAATGCGAAACCGCGCGCCGCGAGCAAGTCGAAATCCATGTCGAGATCGGTCACGTCGGCAACGGCGAAGCTGAGGCCGATGTCGGCCAACGTCGCGAGGGCCCACCAATGCACCCGACCGAAGTTGCGGATGTCGGCTTGGCTGAACGACAACACCATCGGGGGCGGCGTCGGGCCGGCCATGCATTGGTCGAGCGCGTCGATGAAATGTTTGTCGGCGAGGCTGTCACCGAAAACGTTGGTCAAAACATCTGCCGGAGTGCCGGCGCGGCTTTGCACCTTGCGTGCGACGCGTGCCACACGCGGCAGGCGCAAAACATCGATTGCTCCAGCGAGGCCGGTGCGTCGCGCCGCTTCGGCCACATCGATGTCGGACAGCACGTGTCCGTGCTCGTCGCGCAATCGGATCATGACTTCGAAATGGCGGGCGCGGTGTTCGCTCAAGCTTTGGATCGGCGCCAGCAAGACGTCCACACGTTCCGTGGCCACTGCCGCAGCCACAAGGGCTCCCATGTCGGCTGCCACGGCCGCAGCACCCGTGTTGGCACGGGTTACAGTCGTATCGGTCGAGGGCCGCGGCGGTTGGCTGGTTGTTTTCGGCACCCGATCCGGATCGGGCTCGGTCGCCTTCGGTCCGGGCACGCTGTCCGCCATCTGGCGCACCAGCGCTTCGAGTTGCGCCAATTCGATATCGGGCTTCGTCACCGATGTGACTTTGGCTGAGACGGCGGCGGACGCGATTTTTGGCGGCGGCAGGCCATGCGTCGGCTGGCGCGCTGGAGTGATCGGCGCAACCGCGCGTGGTGGCTCGGTGCCATTCGTGGGCACCTTGGCCGTTACGCCCGCACCACCCACCGCACCCGTTGGTGCGGTCAATATAACGGCGCGACGCTTTTTCGGTCCGATTTTCGGCGCGGCGAAGGCGGAGTGCCCGGCAAACAGAGCCAGCGCGGTCGCGCTGCCGGCAGTCGCAGACAGCCATCCCGCAGCCCCGGCTTCGTAGAAAACGCCAAGACCCGCGGCAGCCGCGATCATGGCGATTGATCCGTAGGCAATGACATCGGTCACGGGACGACCACGCGAATCGTGCCCATCCATGTGCAGATCGGAGGCGGAAATCGTATCCATCGTGGTCATCCCGTCGTCGAAGGCCGGCCGTCGAATCACGCCTCTGAGTGTTCCTGATTACGATCGCCGCGCAATCGACTTCGATGCGACCCGACTGGTCATCCACCGCTTTTGCAAATTACCGAGACTGAACTCAGGCGACGGGCAACTCGGTCATGGCGGGGGCCGGCGAGCGCACGATCGCCACCACGGATAGCCCAAACAGCGCAACGGCGAGCCAGACGGCGGCTGTCGTTCCATAGCTGGTTGCCACAGCGCCAGCGGCCAACGCTCCGATCGGACGCACCCCGTAGATCGCCGTGGTCAGCGTCGCAGCGACCCGGCCGAGCATGTCTTTGGGCGTCAACATCTGGCGCACACTGGTTTGCAGAACCAGCCAGAGCATCGGACCGAAACCGAGTGTGAAAAGTCCGACATACAAACCGATCGGCCCGACGCGCGGGGCGAGCAGGATCAAAGCGGAGACCCCGACCAACGACGAAATCGGGCCGAATATGAACAGGAATCCGGTCGGCAGGCGTCGTAGTGCCATCGGGGCCACCGCTGCGCCGAGCAGAGCGCCAGCTCCGTAGCAGGCCCAAGCCTGACCGACGACTTGCTCGAAGCCGGTGCCGATCAACTCCTTGACGAACGGGGCCAGCACGGCCGTCATGGCGAAAAAGGCCGAATTCCATGCCAGCGCACACAATGCGATCGCCCGCAGGATCGGTTGCTGCCATACGAATCGGGCGCCGTCCCGGATCGACGTGACCATCGACACCCCGCTCACCGGTTGCGTTCTCTCCCGTGGCAACCCGAGCACGGCGATCATGGACACGATACCGGCCACGAAAGCGACCACGAACGCGGCCCAGCCGTAGCCGCGCGACACGAGAATTCCGGCGATGAACGGCGCCGACAGAGCCGCGACCGCCCGACAGAATTCCAATGTGGCGTTGGCGCGAGCGATGCCATGCCCCACCGCGAGCCGGGGCAATAAGGCGAACACGGACAAAACCTGTAGCACCACGCCCGCCGAGCAGAAAAAGCCTGCGCAGGCCATCAGCATCGCGTGCCGGGCGCCACCATAGGTCGCGACCAGCCCGATGCCCGCTCCGAGCATCACCAGGCCCGCCCCGACCGCCATGATGGTGCGGCGCGAAAGCCGATCGGCGAGCACGCCGGCGGGCAGTGAGATGACCAGCCACGCAGCCGCCTGAGCGGCCACCACGGCGCTGACGAGGCCGGCGGACGCGCCGCCTGCCGTCAATATCAAGGGCAGCGCTGCCAGTACGAACTGGTCGGCGACATGGGCCGCCGAGGCGGCGGTCGCGAGTGTAGGAAAGCGGTTGTCGACGAGATCGGTCACGGGGCAGCTCCTGAGAGGTGACGCCTCAGTGCACCCCCGGCGCCGTCGTGACGACCCGAAAAGCGTTTCAGCCTTTCATGCCGCCGCTGGTCAAACCGCTGACCACACGTTCCTGAAACAGAGCGATCAGAATGCACACCGGCAACAGGGCGATGATCAATGCCGCCGAGATGATCGGCCACGGAAATGAGAACTCGCCTTGATAGAGCGTAATCCCGACCGGCACGGTGCGCGCACTGACTTTGTTCGACAACGTGAGAGCGAGCAAAAACTCGTCCCATGCGTTTACAAACGCGAGAATGGCAGCCGTGAACACGCCGGGCGCCGTCAACGGAACCACCACATTCCACAATGCGCCGAGCCGCGTGCAGCCGTCGATCATGGCGGCATTTTCGAGATCTTTGGGGATATCCTGGAAAAACGATATCAACACCATCGTGCACACCGGCATCGACAGCACCGCGTAAGGCAACACCAGTGCGGGCCACCGGTTCAGCATGCCGACGTCGCGCATGACGGTGAACAAGGGCACGATCAGCGAGATCAACGGGAACATCGCGACTGCCATCAGCACCGATAATATCACGCCCGACATCGGGATACGCAGTCGCACCAGAGCGTACGCGGCCAGCGTCGACACCGTCACGCACAGGATCGTCGACAGGCTCGCGACCACGAACGAATTCCACAGGAACAAGCCGATCGGCTGATCAACGAACACGCGCACGTAGTTGTCGAGCGTCGGCGCCGCGGGAATGATGGTGATCGGTACCGTGATCAACTCCCGCTCGGTTTTCAGCGACGTGAATAAAATCCACAAAGCCGGAAAAAACCCGTTCGCGGCCACAACCAGCGCTGCCAGCCAGACAGTTGCGCGGCGCGAAATCGGCATGTTGCCCCCCAAAGCTCCAGACGATACGTTAGACTGCTGCTCCACCAAGCGAAAGCAGGAGCTTCTTCATGTGCAATGCCGGAACCCCTGGAGACGGCC
>JANOAW010000923.1:0-1746 GCA_031411355.1 Hyphomicrobiaceae bacterium
CGCGGTCAACGTCGCCGCCGATCGCCAAGCCCCCCACGCCGCCCCCCGTAGTGCCGCCCTCTGGTGTGCCACCCGTGAAAGGGCCGCCCCCACCGCCACGCAACGTGGTTCCGCCGAAAGCGACGACGCCACAGCCTCCGCCGCCGGCACCGACTGGCGCTCCTCCGACCAATGCACCCGGGACAGGCGATCCGGCGAAAAAAGCGCCTGGGATACGACAGCCGGGCCAGCCCTCTGGCAACACACCGTCAGGCACGCCGAAGTCAGGCACGCCGAAAGCCGATCGGCCGCCGGGCACGGTGCCGCCTAAAAGTGCGACCCCTCAAATCCCGCCCCCGCCTCCGGGCATCAGGCCGTCGTCACCCAATACAGCGACACCCAATCCAGCCGGTGCGGCTCCGCCGCGTGGCCCGAATTCGGCTCAGCCAAATGCGCCGCAGCCGACCCCGCCTCCGGCCGGTACGGCGCCTCCAAGAGTTGTGGCCCCGGGTGTGTCGCCAACGATCGGGACGCCTGTGCCTGGAAAAGTCGTCGCTGCTCCCTCGGGGCCCGACACGCTTGCGAAAGTGCAGGCGGCACGTGTTGTCAAAAGCGACGGCGCAGGCCGGCAGATTACGACGGAACCCGGCAACCGCACGATCGTCAAACAGAACAATACGGTCATCATTCGTCGCAACGAAACGACGGTCATCAACAACTACTATCCGAAGGCGCGTTCGGTCGCACGGCCCAACGGCATCACGGAAACGTTCTATGTCCGCCCCGACGGCGTGCGTATCGTCAGTGAGACCGATCGCAATGGTCGGCTTGTGCGTCGCTTCGGTCGGCCACCCAACGGCCCTGAAATCGTCTACGTCGACAATCGCAAATTCTACCGCAACCTCGCGATCGGCATCGGCGTCGGTGTCGTCGCCCTCGCCATCGCCGCGCCCGTCATCGCAATGCCGCGCGAAAGATACATCGTCGATTATGAGCGTGCGTCGGAGGACGACATCTATACGACACTGATCGCCCCACCCGTCTCACGGCTCGAGCGTGCCTATTCACTCGAAGAGGTGCGTTACAGTCAGCCGCTGCGAGATTACATGCCGCGCGTCGACCTCGACACGGTCACGTTCGACACCGGATCGTTCGTCGTCTCGCAGGATCAATACCCCAAGCTCGATCGGATTGCGCGCGCGATGGCCAAAGCCATTCAACGCAACCCCGCTGAGATGTTTCTGATCGAGGGCCATACGGATGCGGTCGGATCGAACGATGACAACCTCAGTCTGTCGGACCGCCGCGCCGAGGCTATTCAACGCGTGCTGGTCGAATACTACCAGATCCCGATGGAAAACCTGACGCCTCAGGGTTACGGCGAACAATATCTCAAGGTGCAGACGCAAGAGGCCGAGCGCACGAATCGTCGCGTCGCGGTTCGGCGCATCACGCCCTTGCTCGGCAATAAAGAGGGTTGAATCACCGGCTTCGGTACGGCGCGGGCCGAGCTATCGAAGCGGGTTCGGAAATGGATGGAGTTGCCGGGCGCATACATCCCGCCTGCGTGCCTGATTATACGCTCGACCGGCGCCTTGCGCCGGTCGAGATTTTGGCTGCGGACTACTTCTTCTTCGGTTCTTCCGGTTTCTCTTCTTCCTGATTGTCGTAATACAGATAGCCGTCTTCGATCGACACTTGGTCCTTGGCATCCAATTGATATTCGTCGTCCTCGCTGTCGTTGAGGCGCAGGACACACCCTTGGGC
>JANOAW010000924.1:0-4772 GCA_031411355.1 Hyphomicrobiaceae bacterium
ACGGCACTGCCGGTCGCAGCAGGATCGGTCGCGCAGCCCGAGGCGGGCGATCGCCATGCGAAACTGCGCATTCTGGAAGCGGTGTTGTTCGCGGCCGCCGAACCGCTCGACGCTGTGGCGCTGGCGCGCCATCTGTCATCCACCGACGATATCACGGCGCTCATCAGTGAGCTGCAGGTGGCGTATGCGGATCGTGGCGTCAACTTGGTGCGGGTTGCGGGCAAGTGGGCGTTTCGGACCGCCGAAGACCTCTCCTATCTCCTCGAGCGACACGCGCGGGAGGAGCGCAAACTCTCGCGCGCGGCAATGGAGACACTGGCCATCATCGCCTATCACCAGCCGGTGACACGAGCCGAAATCGAGGACATACGCGGTGTCGCCACGTCAGGGGGAACCTTGGACGTGCTCATGGAAACCGGTTGGATCAGGCCGCGTGGCCGCAGGCGTGCGCCTGGTCGGCCCATTACCTACGGCACCACGACCAACTTCCTGGATCACTTCGGCATGGACGCGATCAAGGATCTCCCGGGGCTCGCAGAACTGAAAGGCGCGGGCCTGCTCGACGCCAGCCTGCCGCCGGATTTCAGCGTGCCGGAACCGACGGATGTCGCGGCCTTGATGCCGGACGAGGTTCCGTTGGACGCCCTCGATGAGGCGCATCAGGCATGCCTCGCATTTGATGATCCGCTGACGGATGACGACGCTGAATGACCCACCGACTTAGATGACGCGCCGACGTGACGGGCGGTGAGACCCGGTCCACCGATGTCACCCGATCGGATCGACGTCGACGGCGACCGAAATAGTCTGGTCGCCGCCACCGAGCAGCACGCCGTTGATCGGACTGACGTCGTCATAGTCACGGCCATAGGCGAGTGTGATGTGCTCGCCGATCGGGATGATGCCGTTGGTTGGATCGAAATCGACCCATCCGGCTTCGGGAGCCCAGACCGACAGCCACGCATGCGAGGCGTCGGCGCCTTTCAATTTCACGCGTCCTGGCGGTGGACGGGTCATCAGGTAGCCGCTGACATAGCGGGCCGGCAAGCCGATCGCGCGCAACGCGGCTATGGCGAGGTGAGCAAAATCCTGACAGACGCCGCGCTTGATTTCGAGCACGCGACCGACCGGTGTCGAGATGTCGGTCGCCTTGGGATCGAACGCGAATTCCTCAAAAATCCGGCGGGTCATATGCATCGCACCGGCGAGCACTGGTCGCCCCAACGGAAATGACTGCAAGCCAAAGTCTCTGATGTCGCGGCTGACCGTGGCGTGCCGCGACCGGCAGACAAACTGGCGAACCTCGATATCAACCGGCTCGCTCGCCTGAGCCGCCTGTTGGACGACCCTCTCCCAGGCCATGCCCCGTTCGATCACGGGCGGGGTTTGCGAGTTCGTTGCAACGGTGCTTCGAGCGTGAACGACAAACTCCGTGTGTTGTTCTTCGATCCGCAACAGCGACGCACTGTTGCCGAACACATCCGTAATCTCGCTCTGCGACACCGGCGCCGGTTCGATCAACAGGCTATGGTGGATTACGGATTGGTTTGGCGTTGCCCGCGGCTTCAAGTGGACGAGGTGATGCGATTGCGCGACCGGCGCACGATAGGCATAGGCCGTCCGATGGCTGATCTCGAATTTCATGGCTCTTGCCGCGACCGCGCCCTGACCCACTTGGGCTCCTTCTCGACGACGCTGAAGTAGCGCCGCGTGATGGCATCCGAAAGCTCCGGCATGCGTGCGATCTGGTAGCGCAGCATGGCGCTGAGCGCGGCGCGGTGACCATTGCCATCCAATTCGGACAGGCCAACGACGTCGGCCAATCGCACTGCGTTGAGCAAGCCAAGCGCTATCCGCTGCACTTCGGTGCGGCCACCGTTGTCACCGGTCTGGGGCAGCGTATCGATATGGTCCGACAGCGCGGCGAGCTGATAGCCGAGGCTGCGCGGGTTGGCTTCATCGACGATCAGCAGATCAAGCACGGGCGCGATCATCGGGTTCAATCGGTAGCGTGAGCGATAGGTGATGAAGCAATCGGCGAGCTCCAAAGCAAACAGCAGATTGGCTCCGTCGTCCTGGTTACCCCGACCGAGGACGGTCTCGAGCATATGAGACAGGTTGAGCGCCCGGGTCATGCGTCGGCCCATGTCGAGAAACGACCAACCGAAATTGCGCGTCATGTTCTCATGCGTCAGGCCGTTGAACGCGGCCAATGCGCCGAGGCCTGAGTCGATCAGATCCAAAGCCTCCCCGATCGAGGCGGGACGCGTGCCAGCCTGCCATCCGCGCCCGACGTAAAAGGCATTGAGTGTGCGCCAGGCCTCCAGCGACAACCGGTCCCGTGTCAGGCTGGCGGTCCGGTGCACGTTACCGAGCATGACCTGCATGCCGTTGGCGTGGTCAAGCGATGTCATCAGCGTATGCGAGAGCTGTGCGATGACGCGCGCATCATCGTCATCGGGCGCTGCTGCAGGCGCGGTCCCGCCACCGCGCTCCAGGAGATCAACCAGCACCGCGCGCGCCAAACCGAGGCTCTGGCGTGTGCCGCTGTCGGCCTCGATTCGGCTGAGACAGATGCGCAGAAGGCGGAACGTCCAATCGACCTGCTCGGTGTAGCGCCCGAGCCAGAACAGGTTGTCGGCCGTACGGCTCGCCAGTTCGCGCGGATTGCGCTGAATCTGGGCTGCTTCGATGGTCGGCCGCCACAAGCTTTTGAACACGGGTTGGGGCACGTCGCTCAGGACCCAGACATCGCGGGACGCACCGTCCGGCGCCGTCAATGCCATGGACGCACCGGGATCAACGGTCATCGCCAGGCCGCCCGGCATCACTGCAAAGCCGCCAGGAATCGCCGTCGCAAAGATCCTCACGGCGAACGGCTTGGCCTCCAGCCCATTCGGACCGTACGAGGGCGCCGTGCCGAGCGCAGTCTTTTCCTCAGCGACCAACGTCGCGCCGTCCAACTCGATCTCCGCGATCAATGCCGCGCGATCTTCAGGCGTGAGCTTCGACGGATCGCGCGCTGGAGCAGCCCGTCCGGGGCGCGCCGTCTGTTCATTGGCACGGCGTATGAAATAGCGGTCGAGGTCGCGAATGACGGTCTGACGGACGATAGCATCGCCGAGCCACCACTTGGTGACATCCCAGATGGCCAGGTCTTCGCCGAGCAGGGCATTGCACAAGCCCGGTAGATAGCTGCCAAGGCCGCGATTTTCGGCCAGAGCTGTTCCGAGGGCGTTGACCACGAGGTCAGGCCTCTGGCGCACCGATTGCACCAACCCGACAGGCCCAAGGAAACCGGCGGGATCGAGTTCCAAGGCGTCGCTTGATGCCCCAGCGACCGACCGGACGATCAAGTCGATTGGATTGAGCCCATCGAGCGTCTTGAGGAACACGCGACCATTCTCTGCGCGAAGATCGGCCCCCTCGACCAGCAGCAAGCCCAGGTATCGCGCGAGATACGCGTGGCTGAAAAAATCGTTGTGGCGAGGGCCAGGCGTCAGCAGTGCAATGGTCGGATCTGGCCGGCCAACCCGATGCAGCAGAGCATCCTGCATGTGTTGAAAGAAGGGGGCCAGCCGCACGGCCTTGCTGGTGCTGAACATATCGCCCGACACATGCGTCAGCACGGTGCGATTGGCCAAGGCATAGCCGATGCCGGCCGGCGTCTCGACGTGGACATCCACGATGCGCCACTTGCCGTCCGGGCCGCGCGTCATGTCTGCGGCGAAAAATTGAATGTGGCCGTTTGCTGGGATGATGTTCTGGCATGCCCGCAGATACGCGGGATCGTTGAACACAAGCTCGGGCGGAATGAGGCCACGCTTCAGCGTTTCTTGCGGCCCATAGATATCTGCCAGTACAGCTTCGATCAGGCGCGCACGCTGTTTGATACCGACCTCGATCGCCGACCAGACTTCGGGCGGAAAGACCAACGGCACGAGTTCGAGCCGCCACGGCTGCAAGTTGCGAGAGGGGTCGGCAAACAGGTCATGCGCTATCCCGGTTTCGCGCACGCGCATGTTGATGCGCTCGATCCGCTCCAGCCGCTGCTCGTGCGTCAGCGCTTCGAGGCCCGCAAGCACGGGTTGCCAGTGCCGGCCGACGGCACCGTCAGGCCCGATCAACTCATCACAGGGACCGCTTGGAACGTAGTTGGCGATGATAGAGCCGGCAGCGACGCCGCTCGCCGCACTGGCCACGCCAACGCTTGCGCCGGTCGCACGGGCATCACGGGCATCGGCCGCATTCGGACCACCCGCGTTTGGCGCTGAAATCGCCGCGTTATCTACGGCTTTTGCCGGCATGCTTGCTATGACCTGCTCGTGAACCTGGGCAACTTCGTTTGGAACGCTGGCGGGCACAGAAGTTTCCCCAGGCGTGTACCAGTTGGTCAACCGGTTCCACCAGCCACCGTTGGCCGCACTGCGACGCGCATCGTCGGTCATCTGGTGCGTCTGAGGTCGAGGGTCATTGGGAATGCGGGATGCACCCCGGGTGTTCTGGCCTCGGCGCTGCCGGGCGTATGCCCCATGGCCTCGAACCGTGCCAAACGTCGCCCTTCGGCCTCGAAGGCGTTGATCGGCAGCACGTCCAGACCGCGCCCACCTGGATGCGCCACGTGATAGCGACACCCGCCGACCGAGCGTCCCGACCACGTGTCGACGATGTCGAAGGTCAGCGGCACATGGGTGCCAATGGTCGGATGCAGGCTCGAAGCCGGCTGCCAGGCCCGGTACCGCACGCCCGCAACCGATTCGCCGAACGTACCC
>JANOAW010000925.1:0-18158 GCA_031411355.1 Hyphomicrobiaceae bacterium
CGTCGCGCGGCTGTTTGCGCCCTATGACTTCGCGCCGGTCGCCGCGATGCCCGCACTCGCCTTGTAGGTGCCATCAGACCTGGTATCGATGCACCCTTGCGCACGGCCGGCCGTCAGCCGATGATCCGACCATGGCCAAAACGAATGATCCCGATCGCCCCCAGGATGGCTACCGCACGCTCGATGCGGTCCAGATCGTCGCGACCATCGATCAGCTCAAACTGCGCATCGAAGAGCGCTTTCCGACAGCCAGCCTCGCCCGCGTCGGGGCGGAACTGAGCCACATCGCCGGCGAGACACGGGCACGCGTCGCCAAGATCGAGGCCCGCAATTATCTCCTGCGCGCCAGCGTCGGCCTGCTCGTCTTCGCGGCCATCTGGTTGTTGTCGAAAATCCTGCCCTATATCGATTTCACCAAGACCAACGCCGACAACATCTACACCGTGCTGCAAGGTGTCGAGGCGTCGATGAACATTCTGGTGCTGACCGGCGCGCTGCTGCTGTTTCTGGCGACGGTCGAAGAACGCCTCAAACGCCGCCGCTCGCTGACGGCGCTGCACGAATTGCGCTCGATCGTGCACGTCATCGACATGCACCAGCTGACCAAGGACCCGAGCATGATCACCGGCGGCATGGCGCCGACACCGCATTCCCCACCACGCACCATGACGCCCGCGGAATTGTT
Source organism: Hyphomicrobiaceae bacterium (assembly GCA_031411355.1). Lineage (GTDB taxonomy): Bacteria > Pseudomonadota > Alphaproteobacteria > Rhizobiales > Hyphomicrobiaceae > JABFRJ01. The sequence continues at coordinate 686 of JANOAW010000925.1, forward strand.
GCGCTACCTCGACTATTGCTCCGAAATGCTGTCGCTGACCTCGAAAGTGGCGGCGCTTTATGCCCAAAGCCTGCCCGACGCCGTCGTCACCGACGCCGTCGCCGACATCGAACGCCTGACCACCAACCTGTCACAGAAAGTCTGGCAAAAGATCTCGATGCTCAGCGCCCAAACCCGCCCAACCGGCATTCGCGGGTGATGGGGGGATTGGGGGGCGGGGGAGCGCTTCGGATGCGGTGCAGAGGGAGCTGCCATGCGGCGCGGGCACCATCCGTAGAGAGAGTATTGAGCAGCTACGGGCGGTCCACCTCTGACAGCGGACCCTAGGCCCGTCGTGCGCTGGACAGGCGGGGGCGGGCGTGATCATCTCAATCGTCGCAGTGGTCAGAGACCGACCGTCGGGGCCGCGACGTGACGGGCCAATAGGGTGCGTCAGTTGATTCTTCAGCCACAGCTGGATGAAGGTCCGGTCTTGACGGTATCGCGACCGTGACTCGGGTCTCGGCCGAGCAATCAGGAGCAGCTTTGCCATGCTGAGACGTGCCGACTCGAGCGACGTTGGAGCGATCGTCGCATTCGAGTCCGATGTGATGAACCGCAGGCTTTACGGCCGGCCGCTCGATCACGATGCGGCGTTGGCTGAAGTCCAAGCCAATGAATATTTCGTGCACGTTCGACACGAGTGCATCGCCGCAACCGGCGCATGGCGCCGACGTGATGATGGGACAGCATACCTGAGCAATATTGCTGTCCGCCCTGAACTGCGTCGCCAAGGCTTGGCACGCATTATGATGTTGCACCTACTGGATTGTTGCGGCGATTTCGCTGCCGTCGATCTGGCCGTTCACCCTGACAACGATGCCGCTCGGTCACTTTACGGATTTCTCGGCTTCAAACCATCGAGGCAGGAAGAGAACTTCTTCGGCGACGGCGAACCGCGATTGGTCATGGTGCGGACGCGTAGGGCGCAATAGCCCATTTCGGGCGTATTGCGCCGGGGCTTGGCGATCTCGAAGGGAAAGCTGCGCCGTGTTTCGCGAACGGCGTCTCGAAGGGCGTCGATATTCTCGACCAACAAGCGGCTATTGCGGTCGAGCAGATTGACCGTGAAAAAATAGCAACCGCCAGGGATAAACACGCGACGATAGTTGGGCATGCACCACAATAGCCGGAGCGTGTAACGCGGCGCAATACGCCCGAAGGGGGCTATTGCGCCCTACGGCCGAGACCCACGGTCGCTTCCACCGTGGAGGCGGACCAGGACGATTAGCGCACGCTCCGTGAGCGCCTTGTTCCCCTCCGGGTCAAAACCCGCCATCCCGCGACACGCTCTCTCGTCGGTGTCCCGGAAACCTCGCACGACAAATATCCGGGATCGTCACCTGTCGACGTCATGGCTCAAGGCGGTGCAAGCGAAGGACTTCGGGATAAAGATCAGCCGACGTTGAATTCATCGTTTCGATCATTTTCCGATTACGCCGCCAACGTTTCATCAGGTATACTCGTTTTTGCGCGGATGCCACCAACCCAGTACGTTTTCGTGATGGCGTCGATGGCCCGATCACGATGTTGGCCAGCGCGGCCGACAAGATCACTGGGCCATGCCGACATAGATGACGCGGCGCGGTCCGCTGGCGGTCATGTAGCCGTGGAACACTTTGGCAAAGAAATCGGTCATGTTGCGATCGAAGCAGATCGTCTCGTGCGGGGCAGATCCCGGATATTTGACCCGCGAAGGGCGTGCCAAATTCCGGGACACCGGCGAAGGTGGACAGTATTGACACCCGACCCTTGCGAACGAGCGTGCTTACCGTCGGCAAAGACGTGATCCGATCCAGAGCGAGAGCAGGGCCAGAGCGTGGATGGCGGTGTTCAGTCCGGGCACGCCCCGCGCAAAATCGCCAACTGTTCCCTCGGGAACCGCACATATCGACTGAGCGCGGCACAGAGGAGGTGTGCCAACAAAGGATGGTCCGGGCGTGAGCGACATCGTGAAACCTGCTATGGAGATGGGCCCGACGGACGGGCTGAATCCCATTGCGAGCGAGCCCATGCCGATTGCGGGTGATCATCTACGGCGCAAACTCGCTGTGATCCTGGCCTCCGACGTCGCCGGCTACAGCGCACTCGTCGCCGCCGACGAAGAAGGCACCGTGCGTCGCTACTCTGAAATTTCACGCCTGATGCACACGCTCGTGACACAGCAATCGGGGCGCGTCTTCAATACCGCAGGCGATGCGATCCTGGCCGAATTCGACAGCGCCGTGAACGCCGTGCGCTGCGCCATCGACCTGCAGGAAGCAGTCAACGCCGGCGGCTCGGGTGAGATCGCCGGCAGCCGAGTCCGGCTGCGCATCGGCATCGCCATCGGTGACGTGATCGTCGCCGACAACGGCGATCTGCTCGGCGACGGCGTCAATATCGCAGCCCGCTTGGAAGGCCTGTCGACCCCCGGTGGCGTCTGTATCTCGCGCGACGTGCTCAACCTCGTGCAGAGCAAGATCGGCCTCGGCTTCGACGATCTCGGGCCACAGGATCTCAAGAACATCCCGCAGCCCGTGCACGCCTTTCGCGTGACGGCCACCGGCAACGCCCCCCAGTTTGCCGGTCCGCCGTCGCGCGCGAGCCTTTTACGCACGCGCCCGTTCATGATCGCAGGCGTGGCCGTCGCGGCGCTCGTGGTCGCAGGTGTCGCGGTCGCGTCCTACGGCCTGCGACGCGCGCCGACGGCCGCCTTCGCGCGCCTCGATCCCGCGCGCATTCCGTTGATTCCCGATGCAGCACGCGAACAGGTCCGGCGGGGCTACATGACGGCTGGCGGCCACAAGGCGATCTCCATGTCGTTCGACGGTGATTCACTGGCGACCGTGACCAATCGGGCGACCGAACAGGAGGCGACGACCCAGGCGCAGGCACAGTGCGACAAGGATTCAGCGCAAACCGAAAACAAGCGCCCGTGTTTCATCTATGCCGTCGGCGACCGCGTGCAGGTCGATCTCGCGAGCTTCCCGCTCCCGCCTCCGATCGAAACGCCGATGAAACCAGTCGGCCGTGCATTCGGCGTCGACGATCCACCATTGCAGCGCATGAACCAGGGGCGCCGCCTGCTGCGCGACTATCCCCCGATCAAAGAGCCCAAGGCGCTCGCCATCGGCACCCGCGGCGATGCCGTGTGGGGGGCCATGTCCAAAGGCACGACCAACGCCGAAGCGGCACGGCGCGCGCTCGAATTCTGCGGTTTTCGCGCCGGCAGCGGCGGTGGCTCAGCCGGCAGTGGCAATCCGAGCATCGCCGGCGGCCGCACCGGGCCCTGCATCCTGTATGCGGTCGGCGACGACCTCGTTACGCTACCGCCGAAATCGCGCAAGATCGTCGGTGTTTTGGCCATCTCCACCGATCCGGCCATTCCCTCGACCGACCGCGAGCGCCTCATCAAGGAATACGTCGGCGACGGCTGGCAAGCGCTGGCACGCGGCCGCGGCGGCACCTGGCATGCGGCCGCAGGTGGGGCGAGTGAAGCGGCCGTGAGCGAGGCGGCGCTCGCCAAATGCCGTACCGCCGACAAAGACTGCCAACTGTACGCCATCGGCCGATTTTTGGTGGCGCCCGAAGCGGGTTAAGGCACCCTCAGCGCTGGCGTCAGTCAGTCGTTTCGACCGCTGCCATCACTTAACCCGTTCGAGAATGGACACGTAGTTGGCGACTGCGGCGCCGCCCATGTTGAACACGCCACCGAGTTCGGCACCGGCCTGTTGCATGGCGCCGGCTTCGCCCATCAACTGCATGGCCGCAAGGACATGCATCGAGATGCCGGTCGCCCCGATCGGGTGCCCCTTGGACTTCAGACCGCCGGACAAGTTTACCGGCAAACGACCGCCGCGGCTGGTGATGCCGTCGCGTGCGACCTTCCATCCCTGCCCCGCCTCAGCCAGCCCCATGGCCTCGTATTCGATCATTTCGGCGGTCGTGAAACAGTCGTGCGTCTCGACGAAATCGAGATCGTAGATGTCGATGCCGGCAGCGCTCTTGGCGTCGGCCCACGCGCGATGCGCGCCCTTGAAGGCGATCGGATCACGTTTGGAGATGGGCAGAAAATCGTTGGCGTGCGTGCGGGCGCGGAAGCTGATCGCCCGCTGCATTCGAGCGGCCGTCTCGGCGTCGGCCAGCACCAGCGCTGCCGCGCCATCCGAGACCAGCGAGCAGTCGGTGCGCCGCAACGGTCCGGCGACGATGGGATTCTTCTCAGACACCGTGTTACAGAACTCGTAGCCGAAATCCTTGCGCATCTGCGCCCATGGATTGGCGAGGCCGTGCTTGTGGTTCTTGGCCGCGATCATCGCCAGTTCGGCACTGCGATCGCCATAGCGTTGAAAGTAGTTGGCCGTGATCTTGCCGAAGATGCCGGCGAAACCCGCGTTGATCGCGCCTTCTTCTTTGCGATAACAGGCCGACAGCAATATCTCGCCGACGTCAGCCGTCGACGTAGCGGTCATTTTTTCAGCACCGACGACGAGGGCGATCTTGCCCCGGCCGGACTGAATATAATCGAGCGCGGTGTGGATGGCGGCCGAACCGGTCGCGCACGCATTCTCGACATGCACCGCCGGTGTCTCGCCAAGCTCAGGAATGCTCAACGCGACGAGGGACGCCTCGAAGCCCTGCTTGGTGAAGCCGTTGTTATAGACACCACAGGTGATGAAATCGATGTCCGACGGCCCGATGCCGGCATGAGCCAGCGCATCCGCCGCGACGAGCCCGATCAGTCCTTCGACGTCGGGCGCTTCAAGCTTGCCGAACGGCGAATGTGCCCAACCGACGATGGCGGGCGATGGCGTGTTTGTCGACATGACGGCTGCTCCTCGGGCTCGCATCGCGAACGTTCGCTCGTCAGCTCATGTCGCCCGAGTTCGGTCGCCGCGCAAGCATGGCGAGCCTCGCTTACCAGCCGCGGCACGGCGTTGCGAGCAGATCGCACTGAAAGCTACCGCTGGAAGGGCCGCATTTCATGATCTTCTCGACGGCGTTACCGTAATTGGACCAGCTTGAGCCGTATTCGAGGTCGGTGAAGCCCGACCATGCGCCGATAGCCTCCGCCTGAGCCGCCTTGAGCGAGCTGCCCGAACCCGTACCGGCATGCTGGTGGCCGACGAGACAGGTTTTCTTGCCGACCTTGCGCCAATTGTGAATGCTGGCGAAACCAGATTCGCTGGCGACCGACGTGTCAGCGCTGGTGAATGATGCCACCGCGATCATCGTCGCGGTTCCGAATGCGATGAGAAAACGTTTCATGACAGCTGCGCGCCCGTCCTTCGATTGACCCAACCCCCTCACCTCTGATGTGATTCGAGCGCTTTTCATGAGAAAAACCAAGTGGTCTCGGGCATTTTTGAGACAACCGCGGCATGATGGCAACGCTGCCTTGGTCGCGGGCCGTCAATCGGTACGGAAGCTGTGCCATGTCCCGTCGGCGCCGATGACGAGGCGCCAGCCACTGTAGCGGTCCGCCGCGCGCATGGCATCGAGACGTTCGGGGCTCGTCAGCGCGCGCACAGCGTCAAGCTCGGCTGGCGTCAATTTCGACATAGGCTTGTCGGCGAACGCGGGCCACACGAACAGGCGATTGTTCTCGATGTCTTTGCCGAATGGCACCACGAGTGGCTTGTCGGCCAGGAGCTTGCCGAGAACATCCAGAATGTCGCGTCCGTCTCCGTCCTTCGAGATCGACTTCCAGTACGCTATGGGATCGGAGACGAATGACGGCCCGAGATCGGGCTTCATTTCGTTCCAGTCGACGGCGTCCGCAAGGTCGGCGATGCGACCGGATAGGACCGCTCCAAGGATCGCCTCGACCATCTCGACAACGCCGCGCGGCAAGGTGTCGGCGCTCGCCAGAGCCTTGTCCTTCGCAGGCTTTTTGGACGACTGTTTCGTCTGAGCGACGACATCGAAGCCGCCGTTCACATGGACAATACCCGGCAACGCCAGTACCACTAGGGTCGCCAGGCGCCACAGCGCTGCACCGTTCATGAGGAGACACCTCGTTGCTGGTTTCGCTTTGTTCCGCAGCTTGTCACCGGATGTCGTCCCTGGACCACTATCGGCCGAGCCCTGCTGTCGCTGGGTGATGGCACAACGGTAACCATGACGTACATCCCCAACCCTTTGATCATTCCGCTCGGCGTTATCATGGGTGTGCTGCTGGCGCTCCCGTTCGGCCCGATGAATGTTCTCGGCCTGCAGCGTGCGGTCGAGCGTGGCTATTTCGGCGGCTTGGCGGTCGGCCTGGGCGTACTGCTCGGCGACGGCTTGATCGCGCTCGGCGCGGCCATGGGTGTCAACGCGATTTCCGGCGCCATCCGTCAATATCGGACGGTCATTCAAATCATCGGCGGATTGGCCGTCATGGTCGCTGGCGCGCAACTGTATTTTGAAACACCCAAATTCGTCACAGCCAAGGATGCCGAGCGGACGTCGCTGGTCGACTTCGTCTGGGATATTCCGAAGGCGTTCTTTCTGACCATCACCAATCCCGGCGCAGTCCTCGGTCTCGTTGCCATGTTCGGCGGCGTGTCGACATTCGTCGAAGTCTCCTCGACCATCGACGCGCTGACGTTGACGGCATCCGTCATGGGCGGCAGCTTATGTTACTGGGTCGTCGTCTCGAAACTGATCAGCCGCGTGCGCGGCGATCTCGACGCCGGCTGGCTCGGTCGGATGAACCGGATTGCGGGGCTCATACTGTTTGCGTTCGGCGCCGTGATGATCGCCGAAATGGCGCTCAAGCAGCTTGCCTACTGGTGGCTTTGGGCGCCGGTGAAGGCCTGACGAACCGCCTCAGTAGCGTTCAAATCCGCGCATCAATTCCCAATCCGTGACCCGGCGGTCGTATTCGAGCTGTTCCCATTTCGCCGTATGCACGTAGTGGGCAACGACGTCGCCACCGAATGCAGCCTTGGCGAATTCCGAAGCTTCAAGAGCCGCTGTCGCGGCCCGCAATGTCTTCGGCACGTCCGGTAATTTGGCGACCGCATACGCATCACCCGAGAACGGCGCCGCGAGTGTCAGTTTTTCATCGACCCCGGCAAGTCCCGCCGCGATGAGTGCCGCGAACGCAAGATACGGATTGAGGTCGGCGCCCCCGATCCGACATTCGATGCGGATGGCCTTGGTGCCCTCGCCACACAGCCGGAATCCGGCGGTGCGGTTGTCACGACTCCAGATGTTTTTGGTCGGCGCGAACGTGCCAGCCTGGAAGCGCTTGTAGCTGTTGATGTAGGGCGCAAGGAAATAAGTGATGTCAGGCGCGTATTTGATCTGACCGGCGACGAATGCCCGCATCATCGGGCTCATGCCGAATTCGGCTTTCTGGTCGGCGAACAGGGACGTCTTGCCGTCCAAGTCCCACAGCGACATGTGGATGTGCGATGACGAACCGGCGAGGTCGTAGCGCCATTTCGACATGAACGTCACCGACTTGCCCTTGCCCCAGGCGATTTCCTTGATGCCGTTTTTGAGGATCACATGGCGGTCGGCCATGGTCAGCGCGGGTGCATAGCGGACGTTGATTTCTTCCTGTCCAGGCCCCCATTCGCCCTTCGAATTTTCGACGGGAATACCGGCCGCCTGCAGCCCCTTGCGGATGGCCCGCATCACGTCCTCTTCTTTCGAGGTCTGGAGGATGTGGTAGTCTTCGATATAGAGACCGGCCGTCTCGAGATCGCGATAGCGCTTTTTCATGGCGCTCTCGAAACTCTCGTTGAACAGATAAAATTCCAGTTCGGAGGCGGTCATGGCGCTCATTCCACGATCGGCGAGGCGCGCAAGTTGTTTCTTGAGCACGGCCCGCGGCGAATGGGGAACGTCGTGGTGATGGTGATCGAGCACATCGCACAGCACCAGAGCCGTGCCCTCGAGCCAGGGCGTGCGGCGCAGCGTCGACAGATCGGGCTTGAGCACGAAGTCGCCGTAGCCCTTGTCCCAACTCGCCGCCGCATAGCCGGGCACCGGCTCCATATCGATGTCGTTGGCGAGTAGATAGTTGCAGGCGTGGGTTTCTTCATAGGCACCCGCGACGAAGAATTCGGCTTGAAACCGTTTGCCGATCAGCCGCCCTTGCATATCGGCGAACGCGGCGACGACAGTGTCTATTTCGCCCGCGGCGACGGCGGCCTTGAGTTGTTCAAACGTCAGTGGCGGAGGCGTGGTCGACATGGGATGAATCACTGCTGGAGCCGCGGTCGGCAGCAGATGAGACGATTGTAGCGGCCGTGACAACCCGACCTGTGCATCACCGCGCGGCGATCTGGAGCGATGTGACAACTTCAAATATAGTCGACTTCAAATATAGTCGACCTCCACACGCAAGGCGATCAGGCGAGGAATTCACGGCATGGCGCAGGAGAGACGCATCGGCGCGTTCAAGCCGGCGAGGCCCGCGGGCATGACGATGGATGATGCAGAAGCGTTGGCTGCGACCGCACTCGCAGCTGTCGCAGAAGACCCAGCTCGCTTGCAGCGCTTCATGACCGACACTGGACTGTCAGCCGAGGATCTGATTGCGCGCGCCGCAGAAAGAGACGTGCTGGCCGCCGTTCTTGAACACGTCGCGGGTGATGAATCTCTGCTGCTCGTCGTCACGGCCAACGCGAACGTGAAACCCGAAACTTTGATGCAGGCCTTGCACGTCCTGCAGGCGCCGGGGCACTGGAGCGCATGACCTCTCGATCAGCCATGCAATTGACTGTCGTCGGTAGCGGAGACGCCTTCGGATCAGGCGGCCGCTTCATGACCACCTATCTGATCGACACGGACGCCGGCAGCGTCCTGCTCGACTGCGGGGCGACGGCGACGGTCGCCCTGGCGCGCGCCGGGCGTGATCCCAACAGCATCCCGACCATCGTCATTTCGCACCTTCACGGCGACCATTTCGCCGGCCTGATCTGGATCTACGTTCAGGCGCTCTATGCGGTGCAACGGACTGCGCCGCTCGACGTCTATGGCCCGCGCGGAATCGAACAGCGCTTCATCGCGACAGCGGAGCTGTTGTTCCCCGGGTGCACGACGGTGAAACGCGGTTTCACATTGACGTTCCACGAAATCGACGCCGGCCGCACAGCGAGTGTCGGGCCGCTGCAGGTGCTCGCATTCGAAGTCGAACATCCCTCCGGTGCGCCATCGTTGGGCTTGCGCCTGACGCGAGGCAATCGCACGCTCGCCTTTACCGGCGACACCCGCTGGGTCGATGCGTTGATGCCGCTCGGGCAGGGAGCCGATCTTTACATCATGGAATGCTACGAGTTCGAAAAGCCGACCTATTACCATCTCGGCTGGGTCGAGATCGCAGCCAACCTGCACCGTCTTGGCGCCAAACGCGTGATGATCACGCACATGTCGACGGCCATGCTGGCGCGGCGAGGCGACATCGACGATCCCCGTGTGATCGTCGCCGAGGACGGGCTCGTGCTCGATGTCTGAACAGCTTCGAAAGGTCGGCCCGGCGAGCTATCTGGCCGTAGCACTCGTGTTCGCTATTCTGTCGGCGTTCGGCACCTGGCAGATGCAAAGACGGACATGGAAAGAAGCGCTGCTGCGCACCATCGCCGAGCGCCAGCACCTCCCCCCCGCGACGACGTCCGACGTGCGTCGGCTCAAATGTTTGCCCGATGGCGGCGTCGACGACCCCTGTGATTTCCGCCCCGTCATGTTGACCGGACGCATCTCCGATGCGCCCCCGGTGCATATCTTCATCTCGATTCCCCGGCAGCCGAACGGGCTGCAAGGCAACGGCTATTGGGTGTTCAGGCATTTTTCGCCGTCGAGCGGCGACACGGCGCTATGGGTCAACACGGGCTTTGTTCCGGCCGAGCAGAAAAGCATGGCTGTCGTGCCATCGGGCGACATCACACTATCCGGCATTTTACGCAGGGCAGAACGGCGCGGCCGATTCTCCGGTGCTAATGATAAGAAAAACAACATCTATTTCGTCCGCGACCCCGCCGAATTTCCCTTCGCACCATCCATCGAGACATCGTATTATGTCGATATGACCGGCCCCGTGCCGACCTCGGGCGTGCCCTATCCCATGGCGGGTAAGCTCGTGATTTCAAATCGACATTTGGAATATGCTCTGACCTGGTACGGCCTTGCCGCGACGTGGTTGACCATATCCGGCGTGGCGATCCGTCGCCGACGCCTGAACGACGGCTAAGGATTTCGTTCAGGAAAGCGTCAGCCAACAGTCGATATACCTCTCAACCAAGAGATGGGACGGCGGCCCCCAATCCGGTCCGCCCGAAGTCGATGCTCAGCGATCCACAAGCCACTGATCCGGATCGCGAGCATCGGCCTCGAGACGTTCGATGGTGAGTGCCATGACGACTACAGATGCCTGGTTGACCGCCGCAGCCCTCGCAGCCTTCGCGGCGGCAGCCATAATCGCGTTTTTGCCGGCACACGCGTCGGCCTTTTGACCTTCCGCCGTGGCGAACCTAGGGTGGCCGAATTACGAATCGGCACCTCAGGCACGGAGACGAAACATGCGCGGCAAGGTTCTGGGCTACGACGTGGCGACTGGAACCGGGTTGATCACCGGCGATGACGGCAATCGATACACCGCCGCCATGGCCGATATCCGCGGCGGCCCGACCATGCTCCTCGCGGGGGCGGAGGTCGATTTTCATCCTGCCGCGAACGGCATGGCCGTCGACATCTATCCCCTCGGCGGTGTCGTGGTCCCCACTGGATCAAAGAATCGCCTGATCGCAGCACTGTTGGCTTTTTTCTTTGGCGCAATCGGCATTCATAAATTCTACCTCGGCAAAAACACCGCCGGCATCATCATGCTCTTGTGCGCTTTTCCGGGTGCGTTTCTCGGACTGCCCCTCATCGCCGTTGGCATCATCGCGTTCATCGAATGCATCATTTATCTGGTGAAGTCAGACCAGCAATTTCACGCCGAATACGTGGCTGGCGACAAAGCCTGGTTCTAGTCTGGGCCCGGTTCTAAGTTCGGCTCTAAGTTCGACCTGACCTTCGACCTGACCTTCGGCTAAAAAAATTGCGCCGCCCCCTGCCAATCGACAGCGGAGGTGCTAGCGTGAGGGACTGCGCCACGTCACAGGAGACCGTCATGCTCAAGCGTTCTGGCCTGCTCGTCGCCGTTTCAGCCCTTGCCATTGCAGCCTTCGTCGCCCCCGCATTCTCGGCCGGCGCGCCAGCCCCGAGTGGTGGCGGCAAGTGCGATAAGTTCAAAAAAGGCAGCGATGCCTGGAAAAAATGCACAGCCGCGGGCCTGATCGAGGGCACGTCCGACGATCAGCTGTACTATGCCGGCTACTGGCTCGCCAAAACCGGCCAGTACGCTGAAGCGCTAACCTATCTCGAAAAAGCCCAGGTCAAGGACGAGCGCATCTTGACGTACATCGGTTTCGCCACTCGCAAGCTCGGCGACCACGACACGGCCATGGGCTTCTACGCCCGCGCGCTGACCATGAACCCCAACTACACCGTGGCGCGCGCGTATCTCGGTGAGGCGCATCTCGAGCGCGGCGATGTCGCCAAGGCACGCGCCGAACTGGCCGAGATCGCCAAACGCTGCGGCACGACATGTGTCGAGTACAAGGAACTCGACTCGGAGATCGCCAAGCGCACGTGACCTCATAACGATCGATCGGGACACCATACCCGCGATCAAGACATTGCCATGTGGGTCGACATGGTGTCTGACGAACGGTCGGACACCATCGAGGCTTTCATGCGTCACGCTGCTCGTATTCAAGCTGCCATCGATGTGCTCGACGACGTGCTGCGTCGGCATCGGCCGGCGTCGGCAGCACTTGCCGACTGGGGCAAGTCGCATCGGTTCGCCGGTTCAGGTGATCGGGCGGCGATCGGCAACATCGTCTTCGACACGCTGCGTCGTCGCGCGTCAGCCGGTCACATCATGAAATCCGAGACGGCACGGTCGCTGGTGCTTGGCATGTTGCGGCACACGCAGTCCCAGGATGAAATCTGGGCACTGTGCGACGGCGCGCAGTTCGCACCCGCGAGCTTGACCCCTGACGAGATCAAACGTCTATCCGCTCCGATCGAGTTGTCGCCCGCCGCATCAGCCGAGCTGCCCGAGTGGTGTCTGCAGCATTTCCAAGACGTGTTCGGCGATCAGACCGAGGCAGAAGGCCGCGCGCTGGCCGAACGAGCCCCCGTCGATCTGCGCGTCAACGCCTTGCGCTGCCCGCGCGCTGATGTTGCAGGTGAATTCGCACGCTTCAAGCCGGAGTTGACCCGGTGGTCGGCCCTCGGCCTACGCCTCGCGGCACCGGCCGGCGGGGCTCGCTCGCCCAACGTGGAAGCCGAATTGTCCCACGGCCGCGGTTGGTTCGAGGTCCAGGACGAAGGCAGCCAGATCGCGGCCGCATTGACCGGTGTACGCCCCGGCGAGCGCGTGCTTGACCTGTGTGCCGGCGCCGGCGGCAAAACGCTTGCCATGGCCGCGGCCATGAAAAATGAGGGTACCATCGTCGCCTACGACGAGGACAAAACCCGACTGCGCCCGATCATGGAGCGCCTGACCCGCGCCGGCGCGACCATCGTCGAGCCGATCACGGCAGGCGATGGCGAAGCACTGGCCGAAGCCGGCCGCTTCGATTGCGTCCTCGTCGATGCCCCCTGCTCTGGCTCGGGCACATGGCGGCGCAAACCCGATGCCAAGTGGCGCCTGCGTCCAAACAGCCTGCTCGAGCGCCTGGACGAACAACGCGCCGTCTTGGCAACGGCCGCAAGCCACGTCCGCCCCACGGGCCGCCTCGTCTACGTCACGTGTTCCGTATTGGCGGCTGAAAACCGTGAGCAGATCACCACGTTCCTCGAAGCGCATCCCGACTTTACGGTGCTGTCCAACGCCGACGCCTGGGCCGCTGCATCGCCTGGATCGCTATCGGCCGATGTGCCGGTCTCGGCGACGAGTGGGCCCGGACTGTCGTTGACGCCCGCAAGACACGGCACCGACGGCTTCTACATGGCTGTCATGACCCGGACGGCGTGACGCCCGCTCCGCTCGACAGCGTCGTCACCAGCCGTCCCCGCGTTTCAGGGAGAACAAGTCCGCGCGGTTGCAACACGCGCACGTCGAGAAAATGCCCGGTGAGTGCAAAACCAGCTGCAAGATCGGCCGCCGTCACGTCACCCTTGCCACCGGGCCGCAAAAACGGTGGCAGTGGCAACAGGCGATCCTTGAACGGCTCTCCGGCCGCACGAGACACCGCCCGCCCGGATTTCGGCGACACGTAGATCAAATCCTCACGTGCGCCGCTCGAGGCACAGTGCGTCAAATCCATACCAAACCCGAGATGATCGAGGAGCGCGATTTCCCAGCGCACCATCAGCGCGGGCCAGACGCTGGCATCATCGAGAAATCCGAGCACGAACACGGTGATCTCGAACAAACTCGGGTGCGGATCGCGCTCGGGCAATAAGCGCGCCAGGGCCGTCAACGACAAGACGCCGGCCAGCGCCGACGCGTCGTCCATGGCCTCGGCACCAAAGGAGCGGCGCGCCTCGACAGTGACGGCACCGAGATGCTCCTCGAGACGAGCCATCCATGTGACGTCGACGTGATTGCCGGTTTGCAAGACGGGGCGCGCCTTCCGGGAGCGGCCGCCGTGCACGAGCCCGAGGTGTCGGCCATGACTGCGTGTCAGCAGCTCGACGACCGCGGCCGTCTCGCCGTGCGCGCGCACGCCGATCACGATCGCTTCGTCTTGCCACCGCATGCCGATACCTCGCACCCGATCTACATCAGAACAACGTCGCGCGCACCGCATTGATCGCCAGTGCCATCAGACACACGGTGGCGGCGATGAACAAAGCGAAGCGGACCGGAACCGCGTTGACCGTGATCTGCCACAAGCTGTGGGCGATGCGGAAGGCCGTGTAGCCCCAGGCCAGTGTCACGTTCACGCCACTGCCCTGGCCGACCAGAGCCAAGATCATCACGACCGCGTAAAAGATCGTCGGCTGCTCCATCAAGTGGGCATAGTTGTGCGACGGCCAAGCCGACCGCGGCGGCAAGACGGGATCGAGATCCTGGCCCCGCCCACCCGTGCGCGGCAACTGGCGCAACTTCTCTTTGGGTATTCGTCTGACGCCGGAGAAGCGGGCGACGGCCATGTAGCCGAGCACGATCAGCGACCACAGCACCAGGATGGCGGCTGGCGCCAGGATATCTTTCGGCATGTAACTCGTCCCCCATGAATCGACGACTGGCCGCCGACACAGCGAACATTTCACATTGCGGTCCCCAAGGGTAGCGCACGCCGCCTCGGATCGGTGCGTGATATCGATCGCCATCGCCTTGCCCTGCCTCATCGTCGATGAGAAACGAACCACACGCTCGGTGCGATTCGCGAAGGACTTGGCCATGGCGCAACTGCTCACGCTCGTTCTGGGGGCCGGCAAAGGCACCCGCATGAAATCGGCCAGACCGAAAGTCATGCATGCCGTCGCCGGGCGCTCGATGCTGGGTCACGTCATCGCAACGGCCAAAGACATCGGCACGACCGCCGTCGCCGTCGTCATCGGCCCCGACATGGACGCAGTCGCCATCGAAGCGCGCCGGCACGCACCTCAAGCCGAGATGTTCGTCCAGACGGAGCAACGCGGCACAGCCGATGCGGTCCTCGCCGCCCGGCCGGCATTGCGCGCCCACATCGGCGACGTCCTGGTCATGTTCGGCGACACGCCGCTGATCACGGCTGCAACCGGCAAGAGACTCGTGGCAGCCCTCGATGCCGGTGCCAACGTCGCCGTGCTCGGCTTCCACGCGGCCGACCCGACCGGCTATGGACGCTTGCTGACCGATGCCGACGGCGCCTTGACCGCCATCCGCGAACACAACGATGCGACTGAGGCCGAGCGCCGTGTCACACTTTGCAATTCGGGGCTGATGGCCTTCCGCCTACCCGATTTCGTCGGCTTGCTGGACAAGATCACGGCCGACAACGCCAAGGCTGAATTCTACCTCACCGATGCCGTCGCCTTGGCGCGCGCGTCAGGCTTCACGGCCGTTGCCGTGACGGGGGCTGAAGAAGAGATGCTCGGCATCAATTCGCGCCAGCAACTCGCCGCCGCCGAAGCCGTCTTCCAATCGCGCGCACGGCGCCAGGCTATGGCGGACGGCGCCACCTTGATCGCCCCCGAAACGGTGTGGTTCGCCTTCGATACACGCATCGGCCGCGACGTGGTCATCGAGCCCAACGTGTTTTTCGGCCCAGGCGTCAGCGTCGGCGATAACGTGCAGATCAACGCCAACAGCCACATTGAAGGTGCCACCATCGCTTCCGGTGCCCGTATCGGACCGTTCGCGCGGCTAAGGCCCGGGGCGCGGCTCGGCGAAAACGTCCATATCGGCAATTTTGTCGAAATCAAAAACGCCACCATGGAGACCGGCGCCAAAGCCAATCATCTCGCGTACGTGGGGGATGGCCGGGTCGGTGCCAACGCCAACATCGGCGCCGGCACCATCTTCTGCAATTACGACGGCTTCGACAAGCACTTCACCGACGTCGGTTCCAGCGTCTTCATAGGTTCGAACAGTGCGCTCGTCGCCCCGATCAAGATCGGCGACGGCGCCATGGTCGCGGCCGGCTCGACGATCACCCGAGACGTCGCGCCCGGCGCACTCGCCGTCGCCCGCGGCACCCAAGACGAACGCCCTGGCTGGGCAACGAAATTCCGCAGTATGATGAGCCGCAAGAAGGCGAAAAAATCGGTCTAGGATCGCTCGTCGAATACGCCGCGGAGAGGCGATATCGGATGGACCAGATCATATTCGACATCGAACGCTGTTTTGTCGCAGCGATCTGCGCATCGTCAATATCGACTGCCGTCTATCCGGACGGCACCTTCACCTGTCCTTTGAACCAAAACTGATCCCAAATTCAAATACGCATGCCTGCCAGGTACGGTTCGAATACTGCATTGCCCGGGTTCGCCTGTATGCGCCCGGTTTCGGCCCAACGACGCCGACGTGGTGACAATCCGGTTGTGTCACTTCTGGCCCAATCCTTGCGATCTAAGCGTCGGGCCGATCTCGCGATCGGCAAAATGAAACAAAGTGTTAGTAGACGTCCCTGGCATCGCGCGCTACGCGTCGCGGACGGGGACACTCACCGGGGACAGGCAATCATGTGTGGCATCGTGGGCATTCTGGGCTCCAAGCCGGTTGCGTCGGACATCGTCGATGCCCTGCGGCGTCTCGAATATCGCGGCTATGATTCAGCGGGTGTCGCAACGATCGAAGGCGGCACGCTCGACCGCCGTCGGGCCGAAGGTAAGTTGCGCAACCTCGAAACGCGCCTGTCCAACCAACCTTTGCAGGGCGTCACGGGCATCGGCCACACGCGTTGGGCGACCCACGGCCGGCCGGTCGAACGCAACGCGCATCCCCACATGAACGACCGCGTCGCCGTCGTGCACAACGGCATCATCGAGAATTTTCAGGACCTCAAGGCCGAGCTGACCGCAAAGGGCTTCAAGTTCGAGACCGAAACCGACACTGAAACCGTGTTGCATATGGTCACCGATTTCTTGAACAGCGGCTATACCCCCAAGGACGCGGCGCACGCCACGCTGAAACGCCTGCACGGCGCCTTCGCCCTCGGCATCATTTTCGCGGGCGATGACAACTTGATGGTCGGCGCCCGCTCCGGCCCGCCACTCGCCATCGGCTATGGCGACGGCGAAATGTATCTGGGCTCCGACGCCATCGCTCTCGCCCCGTTCACCGACACCATCTCATACATGGAAGACGGCGACTGGTGCGTGCTGACACGCGCGGGCGTGTCGTTTTATTCGCTCGACGGCAAGACCGTCACGCGTCCCAAAATCAAGTCCCAGGCCAATTCTATGCTGGTCGAGAAGGGCAACTACCGCCACTTCATGGCCAAGGAAATCCACGAGCAGCCCGAAGTCATTTCCCACACGCTCGGCAACTATATCGACATGAGCACGTCGACCGTGCGCTTTCCCGACATGGGCGTCGACCTCGCAGCCATCAATCGTGTCACCATCTCGGCCTGTGGCACGGCCTATTATGCGGGGCTGGTCGCTAAATACTGGATCGAAAAGTACGCCCGCCTGCCCGTCGAGATCGATGTCGCCTCCGAATTCCGCTATCGGGAGGTGCCGCTGCCGGCCGGCGGTCTCGCTGTTTTCATCACCCAATCCGGCGAGACCGCCGACACCCTCGAAACTCTGCGCTATTGTAAGCGCAACGGCCAAACCATCGCCGCAGTCGTCAACGTGCGCACGAGCACCATCGCGCGTGAGAGCCACGCCGTCCTGCCGACCCTTGCTGGCCCTGAAATCGGCGTCGCCTCGACCAAGGCCTTCACATCGCAACTGTCCGTGCTCGCCTGCCTCGCCATCGCCATCGGTCGCGCCCGCGGCACCATCGATCGCGCCAAGGAGCAGGAAC
>JANOAW010000926.1:0-3326 GCA_031411355.1 Hyphomicrobiaceae bacterium
GTGTCGAGCACGTCGGCGTCGCGCGTCACCGGCGCCTCGCGACCATAGTGCGAACGGGCTTGCGCCTTGGCACCCGCTTCGTCGTAGGCAACGAAAATATGCTGGTCCGGTCCATACCACGCC
Organism: Hyphomicrobiaceae bacterium; assembly: GCA_031411355.1. GTDB lineage: Bacteria > Pseudomonadota > Alphaproteobacteria > Rhizobiales > Hyphomicrobiaceae > JABFRJ01. The sequence goes on from JANOAW010000926.1 coordinate 124, forward strand.
GGAATCTGATGGCCCCACCACAGCTGGCGCGAGATGCACCAAGGCTGGATGTTTTCGAGCCAGCGAAAATAATCGTCCGCATACTTCTCGGGGACGAAGCGCGTCTTGCCGGAGCGCACGGCCTCGATCGCCGGCTTTGCCAAGGTAGCGGCGTCGACATACCATTGATCGGTCAGGAATGGTTCGATGACGGCGCCACCGCGCTGCGAATGCGGCACCGCGTGCGTCGTCACCTCGATCTTGGTGACGAGGCCGAGCGCGTACAGATCGGCGATCACACGCTTGCGCGCATCGATGCGATCCATGCCGCGATAGGGGGGCGGCACCACGTCATTGAGCTTGGCGTGCTCGGTCAGGATATTGATCACCTCGAGCTTGCAACGCTTGCCGATTTCGGCGTCGTTGAAGTCATGAGCGGGCGTCAGCTTCACGGCGCCCGAGCCTTTGCTCATATCGGCATAGGTGTCGGCGACGATGGGTATCTCGCGGCCGACCAGGGGCAACACGACGTGTTTGCCGACCAGCGCCTTGTAGCGGTCATCTTCAGGATTCACGGCGACACCGGTATCGCCGAGCATGGTCTCGGGGCGCGTCGTTGCGACGATGATGTAGGTCGCGGGGTCGGTTGGGCTGAAGGTTTTGCCGGCGAGGGGATAGCGCAGATGATAGAGGTGGCCGTTCGGGTTTTTCGACAGGACTTTGCCGAGCGCTGCGAGATCGAGCGGTTTTGAGTTGCCGTCCTTATCGGTATCGCCCTCGGCCCATTTGAACGAGCCGGTGGTCTCGATCATGTCGACTTCGAGATCCGAGACGGCCGACTGGAATTCCGGGTCCCAGTTGACCAGGCGCTTGGCCTTGTAGATGCGCCCTTGTGCGTGCAGATCGACGAAGACCTTGATAACCGCCTTGGACAGACCATCGTCCATCGTAAAGCGCTCGCGCGACCAATCGCACGAGGCGCCGAGGCGCTTCAACTGACCGACGATGGTGCCGCCGCTCTCGGCCTTCCACTTCCAGACCTCTTCGAGAAATTTCTCGCGACCGAGCGTTTCGCGCTTGATCTGGCGTTGTTCGAGTTGGCGTTGCACCACCAGCTGCGTTGCGATGCCGGCGTGATCGGTGCCGGGCTGCCACAAGACGTCCTTGCCGCGCATGCGCTCGAACCGGCACAGAATGTCCTGGATCGTATTGTCGAGCGCATGGCCGAGATGCAGGGACCCCGTCACGTTGGGCGGCGGAATGACGATCGAATACGGGACGGCATTGACGCGGTCTGGCCGAAGCGCCTTGAAGGCCTCGGCAGCTTCCCAACTCCTGGCGATGCGCGGCTCGATTTCGGCGGGCGAAAAGGTCTTCTCCAGCATGGCGCTGTTCGGGGCTCGTTCTATCGCAGATGGAGCGTCGTGGTACGGCCGGGGGAAAGGGGTGTCAATGACAGGACGGACGACGGGCTGGACCACTGGCCGGCCGACACGCGCGGACTTGCATCGAATTGTTCGCAAACTCAGCAGAGTGTCGAAATGATTGTCGACTATTTTTCTCGCTACGGGCTGGAGGCAGCTCGATATTTTGCGGAGCGGCGATATGAAGTCGTTGGATTTCAGCGGTCGGATGACGTGGCTTCTCGAGCCGGACGACGTTGCAGCGCCCGCGTCGGCGGCGCCGGCACAAAGCCTGGCACAAAGTCTGGAACCGACCGATGTCCGCGAGCCGATGGCGTTGCAAGCCCGTTTCGACGTCGGATCTCCCGCGGCCGCTGCGGCACCGTCCTCAGATGCGCCCGTCGAGCGCGCCAATGCGGCACCGGCAGCGGCGCCGGCAACGATCGCCCAACTCGCCGCCTATCTCGCTTATGGCAGCCCTTCCTCGGAAGCTGGCGCCCGCTGGACTCCGGGCAGCACGGTGACGGTCAACCTATCCGGCCTCGCCCTTGCCGGCGAAGTGGATTTTGCTCGCAAGGCGATGGCAATCTATTCACAGGTCGCCAATATTAAATTCACTGAAACGACCGGACCTGGACAAATTACTTTCAGTGACGAGAACGATGCCGTCAATTACGACGCCTATTGTTCGCCATACTCGTTCAACGGCGTGATTACGTCCGCCGATATCGTCATCACACAGAAGTGGTTCACAACCAACGGCGGCTACGGTGGGGCGGCCGGCGCGCTGAACAGCTACGGCTTTCAGACCTATGTGCACGAATTCGGTCACGCTCTCGGCCTCGGTCACGCAGGCCCGTACAATGGCAACGCGACGTATGGGATCGACAATATTTACCAGAACGACAGCTGGCAATATACGATCATGTCGTATTTCTCACAAACGGAAGCCGGAGCCGGCGCATCGTTCGCGCATGTGACGTCGGCAATGTCGGCCGACATCGCGGCCATGCAGCTGCTGTATGGCGAACCAGGCGGCGGGGCTGCGCGCATTTTCGGCTATGGCTCGGACATCGGCCAATATTATGACCTCAATCATTCAAACTCATTCACGATTTATAACGGCCAACATTATGCGACACTGAATGCGGGTCAATATGCAGGCGCGCAATCGGTCAATTTCAATGCCGGGACGGCATCGTCCATCAAAGGCCTGACCAACAATATCATGACGGCGACCAATACCGTCATCAGCAAATATTTAGGTGGGTCGGGCGCCGACACCGTCTACTTCGGCGGCAGCGCCACATCGTCGATCGCGCGTGAAGCCTACGGAAATGCTGGCGATGATCTGTTCGTCGAAAGCGGCGGCAGCGGCGCGGGTGCGGCTGCAATCACGGCGCACGGTGGCGCCGGCACAGACGTGTTTTACCAGAACAAAAGTGTGGCTGGATTTTCGTTCGCGCACACGTCGCAGTGGACCGGGACGAGTGCCGGCAACGGTTGGCTGATCGCGTCTGCTGGCCAAGCATATGACGTCGTCGACACCATTGAGATCGCTCGTTTCAGCGAGGGAGACGTCACGCTGCGGCAGGCCAAGTCGAATTTCAACTTCGGGTCCATCACAGCCGACAAGGGCGCGACATCGGACGTCGTGCTTCAGAACGGCGGCGCCGTCGTCACCTGGACGATGCAGAGCAACGTCGCCGTCGTCGGATCATATGCCGGCACCGTTGTGGCGGGATGGTCGGTGGTTGGCACGGCGGACGTGAACGGCGACGGCGATGCCGACATCCTGCTGCAGAACGGCGGCACGATCGT
>JANOAW010000927.1:0-1612 GCA_031411355.1 Hyphomicrobiaceae bacterium
GCTCGTGCCGGTCAGGCGGATGGCTGCCGCTACGTTGTCGAGCGTCAGACCGCCCGACAGGATGTAGGGTATTTGGTCTTTGACGCCGTCGAGGAGATGCCAATCAAAGGCAACCCCGTTACCCCCTGGGTGTGCGGCATCCTTCGGCGCTTTGGCATCGAACAAAATCACATCGGCTGCGGGCAGAAAGTCGCGCGCACGCTCAGCGTCGGCTGCGTCGTGGATGCCGATGGCCTTCCACACGCGCACACCGAAGCACTCGCGGATGTCGCGGACACGCGCGGGTGTTTCACGGCCGTGCAATTGCAGTACGTCTGGTCTGACTGAGGTCGTGATCTGTGTCAGGAGCGAATCGTCGGCATCGACGACGAGGGCAACGATCTCGGCCCGTCCGCGGGCGCGCGCCGCGAGACGCCCCCCCGTCGCGACGTCGACATGGCGCGGACTCCTCGGAAAGAACACGAGACCGACCATGTCGGCCCCGGCGTCGAGCGCCGCATCCATGGTCTCGGGCGTTGACAGGCCGCAGATTTTGACACGTACCGGATCAGCCATCACGCCAACCGCGACAGCGAAAAGCGCGTCACGTCCTCCAGCAGTTCGATGAATTTGTGCGCCCGAAACTCCGCAGTCGATCGGCCCTTCTCAGCGCTCGCACGAGCTGCATCGCCCGCGGCACCCGAAGTGTGCAGGTCCTGCGCGATCCAACCGAAGGCCGTAAATCCGGTCGGCCGTAATTGTTTGAACGTTTCGGTGATTTCGACCGTCGCGGGTTCGAAATTTGCGGCCTTGTGCATCCGCACATGGTCAGGCCGGAAATGCAGCATCATGGATGTCTCCATGTCGCCGGCATGAATGCCGACGGCTGACTCGCGCTCGGTATACAGACCTGGCGGCGAGCCGAAGCGCGCCCACTGCGCGGCGACCGCGAGCATGCCGAGCCGCACGCGCAAATCGCGGGCGACGATCGAAATCACATCGACGTTGCCGCCGTGCGAATTGACCATGACCAACTTGCGCAAACCAGCCCGATGCACACCTTCGGCGATCTCTGTCCAGGTGCGGATCGCCGTCTCGGCGGACAGGGTCAACGTGCCGGGCGAGCGGAGATGCTCATTCGATTTGCCGACCTGCTGTGTCGGCAACACAAGCACATCGAGATGCGGCGGCATCCGCAGCATCACCTCGCGCACCATACCGTTGGCGATGTCCGTATCGGTCGAAACCGGCAGATGCGGCCCGTGCTGCTCGATGGCCGCGATCGGCAGCACTGCGATGGTCGTCTCGGGATCGAGGCCGACAAAGTCTTCAGTCGTCAGATCGGCCCAGAAACGAAACATCGTCAGGTCTCGAGAAATGCGCTGGCACGGCGGAATCCCGCCAGACGGGTGTTCAAAAGGCTCACGTTCAACTGCGTGATTTCAAGGTTTTCAGGTGCGCGCGCATATCTTCCACATCCACACCCGGCAGGAACGGCGCCTCGTCATCGCCGGCTTCGAGGAACGACTCGAGCAATTCGGCTGCCGCCTTGCCGTGGATGGTCGACGCGCGTGCGTCCAGGTTGTCGGCGCCAGGTCCACTGGTGATCTCGCGCCGTTGATTGCGCACGTCC
>JANOAW010000928.1:0-2244 GCA_031411355.1 Hyphomicrobiaceae bacterium
GCACGCTGAGGCCGGCGTACCAGCCAAGCCACGAGATGGCGGAGCCCCATTCGGCCCAGAACGCTTGGAGTTTGCTCAACATGATGGGCTCACTCCGCCGCCTGCTTGACGCCGCCGGACTGCGCTTTCAGAACCGACAGCTCGGCCATGATCGCGGACGCGCGGGAAATGGGATTGGTCAGATAATAATCGGTGATGGTCGGATTGAACGGCACATTTGTCATGGTGCCCGCAGCGGCGGCAAGGTTGCGCACGGCAGCTGGGTCGGCCGCGGCGATGGCACCGAGGCGCGCCATGTGCGGTGCCGCTTTGTACATGTCGGCTCGTAAAGCCTCGAGCGAATCGAACGGCAACGTCTGGCCGACAGCCGCCGACAGCGCCCGCAGGATCGCCCAATCTTCCTTGGCGTCGCCTGGGGCGAACGCGGCCTTGGCCGTCATCTGTGCCCTGCCCTCCAAATTGACATAGGTCGCGCTCTTCTCGGTGTACGCCGAGCCCGGCAGTACGACATCCGCGCGCATGGCACCGGCGTCGCCGTGGCTGCCTTGATAGACGACGAAGGCGTTGCCGAGCGTCGCCATGTCGAACTCGTCGGCGCCGAGCAGATACACCACTTCGGCGCCGGCCAGACTGTCCATGCCCGCAGGCGACACGAGACCGAGATCGAGACCGGCGACGCGCGACGCCGCACTGTGCATCACACCGAACCCGTTCCAACCGTCCTTGACGACGCCGAGATTGAGCGCAGCCGTCGCCGCCGCGCCGAGCAGCGTCACCCCGTCAGCCCGCGTATAAGCGCCGCCGCCGACGATGATCATCGGCTTGGCTTTGCTTGCAGGGCGTTTGACAAATTCCGCCAACGCCTCGGGACCGGTGCCGTGGTGCACATAGTCGTAGCCGAGATCGACCTTGGCGCCGATCAAACCGACCGTCAGCCCACCCTGGCGCAAGCGCTTGCGGATGCGCGCATTCAGGATCGGGGCTTCGGTGCGCGGATTGGAGCCGATGATCGTGATCGCGTCGGCGTTTTCGATGCCGGCAATGGTGGGGTTGAACAGGTAGCTGGCGCGGCCGAACTTGGGATCGAGCTTTGCTCGGTCCTGACGGCACTCGACGTTGGGCGAGCCGAGCTTGGCGAACAGTGCTTTGAGCGCGAACATCTCTTCGGCGCCGGCGAGATCACCCGCAACGGCTGCGATTTTTGCGGGGTTGGCCGCTTTCAGGCGCTCGGCCACGACGGCCAGCGCCTCGGGCCAGGTGGCCGGCTGCAGCTTGCCGTTCCGGCGCACATACGGCCGATCGAGACGCTGTGTGCGCAAGCCATCGGCGACATGGCGGGCCTTGTCGGAGATCCACTCTTCATTGACGGCGTCGTTGTTGCGCGGCAGCACGCGCATGACTTCACGTCCGCGCACGTCGACCCGGATATTCGAGCCGACGGCGTCCATGACGTCGATCGATTCGGTCTTGGTCATTTCCCAGGGGCGGGCATTGAACGCCCACGGACGATGGGTCAAAGCGCCGACCGGACAGATGTCGACCACATTGGCCGACAGTTCCGACATCATGCCCTTCTCGAGATAGGTGGTGATTTCCATGTCTTCGCCGCGACCGATGGCTCCGAGCTCCTCGACCCCGGCAACTTCGGTCATGAAGCGGACGCAGCGCGTGCACTGGATGCAGCGCGTCATCATAGTTTTGATGAGCGGTCCCAAATTCTTCTCTTCGACCGCGCGCTTGTTTTCGCCATAGCGCGTGCCGCCGCGGCCGAAATGCAGCGCCTGATCCTGCAGATCACATTCGCCGGCCTGGTCGCAGATGGGGCAGTCGAGCGGGTGATTGATGAGCAGAAACTCCATCACCCCTTCGCGCGCCTTCTTGGTCACGGCAACTGCGTATTGACCACCCAGGGTGTGCCGTCTTTCTTGGGCGGCAGATCGTTGACGCCCAACGCACACGACGCCTGTGGCTTGGGCATGCCGACCACTTCGACGAGGCACATGCGGCAATTGCCGGCGATCGACAGGCGCTCGTGATAGCAGAAGCGAGGGATCTCCACGCCGGCCTGCTCGCAAGCCTGGATCAGCGTGATGCCGTCCTCGACCTCGATCGCACTGCCGTCGATGATGAGCTGCTTGGGCATGCACCGCTCTTTCGTCTCGCTCAGCCGCGACCGTTACCGGCGTGCGGTTCGCATTCAACCGAAGTTCGCGGCCGACCACTCGACGACGGCATGCAAAGGCA
>JANOAW010000929.1:0-4079 GCA_031411355.1 Hyphomicrobiaceae bacterium
TCACGCCATGGCCGACAATCGTGGCGCGATGGCCAAACTCGCCGATAGGGCTGCGGAAGAAGACGTCAAGGAAGAAATGCTGCTGTATGCCGTGCTCGCCAAGGAAACGGTGAAGCGCAGCCAGCTCAAAGAGGTCGACGAGGCGATCGAGCTGTATCTGCGGCGCACGTACGAACGCGAAATCAATTTCGATGTCGAGGAGGCGCTCGGCCGGCTGATCCACGACGGCATCGTGACGGAAGCCGCGGATGGTACCCTGCACACCTTGCAGCCGGCGGAGGCGGCCCTGCACATCGACACGCTGTGGGACTCATATCTCGACACTTTGCCCGAGCTGCAGCTGCCCGATGCGGGTGAAGAGTTCGACGCCGAAGACGTGAAAGCCGGACCGATATGAGCGCCGTCGACAGCCAGCCGCACATCACCATTGTCGACACCCAGATCAAAGTCGTGATCGACGTCGTCGAACGAGACGCCGCCCGAACGGTCGCCGGCTTGATCGAGGAAACGCTCGATCCGCCGCCGAATGCTTTGTCGTTGTTTGAGGTGGCGCATGTCGGGCGCGCCGCCGAATACCGCATTGACGCCTACTTCGACGTCGCGCCCGATCTGGCGCAATTGGCGCAGTCGTTCGTGGACATGGGCGTCACCGGTGCGTCGGCGCCGCGGGTCGAAGGCGTGCCCGACTTGAATTGGGTCGCGCTGTCGCAAGCCGCCTTGCCGCCGGTCGAAGCCGGCCCGTTCGTGGTCCACGGCAGCCATGACGCGGCCAAAATCGGCCGTCGTCGGGGCGCCATCCTGATCGATGCCGGTGAAGCCTTCGGCACCGCACATCATCAAACGACGCACGGCTGTCTGGAGGCCTTGGGTCGATTGGCCCACGTCGTGCAGCCGCGTCGCGTCCTCGACCTCGGCTGCGGGTCGGGTGTCCTTGCGATCGCGGCCAGCCGTCTGATGCCACATGCGTCCGTGCTTGCGAGCGACATCGATCCGACGTCGGTCGTGGTGGCGCGGGACAACGTGCGCCAGAACGGCGCCGGCGGTCGGATTCGTGTCGTCGTGTCGGCCGGATTCGCGCATCCGCTGCTGCATCAGGGACCGGCATTCGATCTGATCGTCGCCAACATCCTGGCGCGGCCGCTGATCGCCCTCGCCGGCGATGTCCGACATCGGCTTGCCGTCGGCGGCGTGGCTGTGCTGTCGGGTCTGCTGGCAACGCAGGCGGAACAAGTCGCGGCGGCCTATCGGGCCAACGGGTTTCGTATGGTGCGCCGGGCCGATCGCACGGGTTGGAGCACATTGGTGCTGCAGCGCGTGTGATGTTGCCGAGCGTATCTGCCTGCGGCAAAAGCCCGTCATGACCACACTTGCCGACATCGCCCCGTCACATCTCAGCGAGGATCAAGCGCGCGCCGAACTGGCGCGGCTCGCGAGTGAGATCGCGCGACACGACGCGCTGTACCATGCAGCCGACTCGCCGGAGCTGTCGGATGCCGATTATGATGCGCTGCGGCGACGCAACGAGGCTATCGAGGTGCGGTTTCCGGCGCTCGTGCGCGACGACAGTCCATCGAAGCGGGTCGGTGCCGCCCCGATCGAGGCGTTCGGCAAGATCCGACACGACGTGCCGATGTTGTCGCTCGGCAATGCGTTCGACGACGCAGAGGTCACGGATTTCGTCGCGCGCGTTCGGCGCTTTCTCAATCTCGACGCCGACGCGCCGATCGCCATCACGGCCGAGCCGAAGATCGACGGCCTGTCGATCTCGGTCCGTTACGAGCGCGGCAAATTCGTGCGCGCCGCCACGCGCGGCGATGGCGCTGAAGGCGAGGATGTGAGCGCAAACATTCGCACCATTCGGCAGGTGCCCCATGTGCTGGTCGGCGACGCTGTTCCGGATGTGATCGACGTCAGGGGCGAGATCTATCTCGGTCATGATGATTTTCGCGCCCTCAACGCGGCGCAGGCAAAGGCTGGTGACAAGACGTTCGCCAATCCGCGTAACGCTGCGGCCGGTTCACTGCGTCAGCTCGACAGCCGTATCACCGCCAGCCGACCCTTGCGTTTTTTCGCCTATACCTGGGGCCACGCATCGAGCCTGCCGGCTGCGACGCAGATGGGCGTCGTCGCAGCCTTTCGCGCCTGGGGATTGCCGACCAATCCGCTGATGCAGTCGTGTGCTTCCCCCGAGGCATTGCTCGCGTTCTATCGCGACATCGGCCAAAAGCGCGCCAGCCTCGGCTACGATATCGACGGCGTCGTCTACAAGGTCGACCGGCTCGACTGGCAGGCGCGTCTCGGCTTCGTGTCGCGCTCTCCGCGCTGGGCCATTGCGCACAAATTTCCAGCCGAACGGGCGACCACGATCCTGCAGGCGATCGAAATCCAATTGGGTCGCACGGGCGCGCTGACGCCGGTCGCCAAGCTGCAGCCGGTCACGGTCGGTGGCGTGGTCGTGTCCAACGCGACGCTGCACAACGAGGACGAGATCGCACGCAAGGACATTCGTGTCGGCGACACGGTGGTGGTGCAGCGGGCAGGCGACGTCATCCCGCAGGTGGTCGAGGTGCTGGCCGACAAGCGCCCCGCGGACGCCGTGCCGTTCGTTTTTCCCCAGGTGTGCCCCGCGTGCGGTTCGGCCGCCGTGCGCGGCGACGACGATGCCGAAGACACCGATGCCGTACGCCGCTGCACGGGTGGCCTCGTCTGCCCCGCGCAAGCCAAGGAGCGGCTGCGTCACTTCGTGTCGCGCAATGCCTTCGACATCGAGGGCCTGGGCGAAGAGCGCATCTTCGAACTGTACGACGATGGCCGTATCTTGCGCCCCGCCGACATCTTCACGCTGGCCGAACGCGACAAGAAAACCCTGAAGCGGCTGAAGGACAAGGACGGTTTCGGTGAACGCTCGGTCGAGAAGCTGTTCGCTGCCATCGAAGCGCGCCGACCGATCGCGCTCGAACGCTTCCTGTTCGCGCTCGGCATCCGCCATATCGGAGAGACCACCGCGCGCGATCTGGCAAAGCTGTTCGGCACGTTCGACGCGCTGCGGACTGCGATCGCAAATGCCACGAGCGAGCGACCGGGGCCGCATTACCGTCGGCTCGTCAATCTGAAGGGGCTCGGACCGAAGACTGCCGACGCGTTGATGCAGCACGCCGCACGGGCGGGCGCGGATCTGTTCGGGCCGAGCACATTCTCTGCCATGATTGCTGGCCTGAAAGGGGTTCGCGGCACGGCCGCCGAGACCCTGTCCAGATCGTTTGCCTCGGTCGATGAATTCGTTGCGGTGGCGGCAAAAGCTGCTCGTGAGACGCCGGGAGAGGGGTATCGCGATTTCGCGGCCATGAACGGCATCGGCGAAGTGGCGGCCGATGCGCTGATCGATTTTTTCGCCGAACCGCACAATACCGAGGCTGTCGACGACCTGCTGCCCCAGATCGCCATTCAGCCCTATGTGCGGCAGGCCATCGTCGCGTCGGCGGTGACAGGCAAGACCGTGGTCTTCACCGGCAGTCTGACCAAACTGTCCCGCACCGAGGCCAAGGCCCAGGCCGAGCGTCTCGGCGCGAAAGTGTCGGGTTCCGTGTCGAAAAAAACCGACTACGTGGTGGCTGGCGACGACGCCGGCTCGAAGCTCGACAAGGCACGCGAGCTTGGAGTGACGGTGCTGAGCGAAGACGCCTGGATCGCCATGATCGGTGCTTGAGGGTCGTCGGCGCCGCTGCGGCGATTTCAATCCCCGAGCCGCTGTGCGGTCCGCGCGCGATCATAGGCGGCGCGTGCCGCCGTCACGTCGGCACGGTCTGTCACTTCTGCCACGGCGACATCCCACCAGTGGCCGCCGTCGGTGGTCGATGCCGCCGGATCGGTGTCGATGACCACGACCGTGGTGCGCGTCGCATCGCGCGCCGCACGAACCGCAGTTTCCAATGCTGCTAACGTCGTCACCTTCGCTGCGTAGGCGCCGAGGCTCGCAGCATGGGCCGCGAAATCGATCACAGGTAATTCGACATGGCGCGTGTCGGCCAGAAGATTGTCGTGCGACGCACTGCCGGTCGCGCGCTGCAGCCGGTCGATGC
>JANOAW010000930.1:0-3157 GCA_031411355.1 Hyphomicrobiaceae bacterium
CTACGGGGTTCTCGATGATGTCCTGGCCCCAATCCATGAACTCGAGCCACGCGCGCGTCGGCGAGGCACATAAGACGTGTGCCGACACCTCCGGCGAGAGGTGCGACGACATCGGCATGCCGATGATGGTCGCCATCTGCGCCACCCGCATCCAGCCGGTGACGCCTCCAATGCGCAGAATGTCCGGCATGATATAATCACAGGCTCGCGCCCGCATCGCCCGATGGGCGACGCGCCAGTGCCACCAGGTTTCGCCAATCTGCACCGGAGTCGACAGTTTTGCAGTCAAATGCGCTTGGGTTTCATAGTCGTCGTAGGTGACGGGTTCTTCGATCCAGGCGAGACCGGCACCGTCGAAGGCGCGGCAGACGTCGAAGGCCGACGCGGACGGCAGGGCTTGATTGAAGTCGACGGACAACATCTTGCCCGGGCCGAGTGCCTCGCGCACAGCTTTGACAGCTGCGACGTCGTCACCAATCTGGTCGCGACCGAGCCGCATCTTGATGTGGACGAAGCCGCCGTGTTCAGCGATCAGCTCCTTGGCCTCTTTCGCTGCCGCAGCCGCCGGCACGAGATTGCCGCCGCAACTGTTGTAACTCGGCAGCGACAGGCGCTCGGCCCCGAGCATACGATACAGAGGTACACCGGCTGCGCGCGCAAGCACATCGTACAGCGCGATGTCGAACATCGACAGGGCGAGCTGGGTCACGCCTTCATGGCCGAGCAGCATCAGCGATTTCTGGCAGACGTCGTGGATGTGGGCGACGTTGGCTGGCGTGATTTCCCGGCCTTTGACGACGTCGACGAGATGCTCAAGGACCGGCGGCACGAGCGCGAGGCCGAGCTTGTGGAAGGTGAAGCCGAGCATGCGGCCGGGAATGCCGCCCTTGGTTTCGAGTTCGACGGCCAGCATCGGCGCCTGTGTGAAGGTGCCGAAACTGACTTTCAGGGGGCGCCGCAACGGCACCAGCAGGCGGCGGACTTTGATGCCGGTGATCGTGATCGATATCGTCATGGCCGTCTCCTGCATCGCAATCGTGAAACGTCACCGATCACGGCACGTACGTCAACGGTGCGACGCAACTGGTTCGTCGGCGACCGCGTTGTGCATTGCCGAACCAAACGGCGGTTGGAGATCACATGCAGCAGTCACGATCAAAGCAATGGCCGGCGCTGGCGGCGTTTGTCGCGCTATGTCTCGGGGTCGGTGCGATCGGCGGATGGGTGACGGCTGAGCCGGTGGCGCAATGGTATCCGAGTTTACAGAAGCCGTGGTTTGATCCGCCGGCATGGGTGTTTGGTCCGGTTTGGACGGTCCTCTACGTGATGATGGCGATCGCTGCGTGGCAGGTCTATGTAGCTGGAGACCGCGCCGCGCTGACCTCGTTCTACGTGCAATTGGGCCTAAATCTGCTCTGGTCGGTGGTTTTCTTCGGCCTGCGCTCGCCCGGTCTGGCATTGATCGAAATCGTGTTTCTCTGGCTCGCTGTCGCCGTGACGACTGCGATGTTCATGCGTGTCCGCCGGAGCGCCGGCTGGTTGATGGTGCCGTATCTCGCCTGGGTCAGTTTTGCAGCCGTCCTCAACGCTGCGATCTGGCGATTGAATTGACACAGCATCATGCTGCCAGCCAGTGCGGCAGCGCGTGTGCCCAATCGGTCGAGTGGCCGGCGCCGAAACAGAGGACCGTATCGCCGTCGCGCAGACGTGCTTTCAGAGCCGGCACGATGGCGGTCGGTGTGTCGACGGCGATCGCGTCCGGGTGGCCGGTGGCGCGGATGGCTGCCGCCAGTGCAGCACTCGATACGTCCGGTATCGCAGCTTCACCAGCTGTATACAGCGGACCGACGATGACGCTGTCGCAATCGGAAAAACAGGCGGCGAATTCAGCCATCAAATCACGCAGGCGCGTATAGCGATGCGGCTCGCAGACGGCGATGACGCGCCCGTTGCCGGCCCGCGCCGCCTTCAACACCGCGGCGATTTCTACGGGATGGTGGCCGTAGTCGTCGTAGATGGTCGCGCCGTTCCAGGTACCGGTCGGCTGAAAACGGCGCTTTACGCCGGCGAAACGCGCCATGGCGGTTTCCAGCGCCGCATCGCTGAGGCCGACTTCGGTCGCGACCGCGATCGCCGCGAGGGCATTGAGGGCGTTGTGATGGCCCGGAACCGGCATGCGCCAACCCGAGAGCGTACGTGCGCCGCCGGTCACGCGCGCCGACAAGATGGCATCGAACGTGGTGCCTCGACCGGCGACCTCGACACGGGTGAGACGCAGATCGGCCTCCGCGTGCGTGCCGTAGGTGAGCAAGCGTCGACCATCGCGGCGCAGGCCGAGATCGGCGATCATCGCGCGAGCCACGGGATGGTCGATGCAGGCGACGGCCAGCCCGTAAAACGGGATCTGGGAAAAGAACTGCGCGAATTCGCGATGCATATTCTCGACGGTGCCGAAATAATCCAGGTGCTCGGGGTCGATGTTGGTGACCACGCCGATCTCCGTCGGCAGACGTACGAACGTGCCGTCACTCTCGTCGGCTTCGACGACCATCCAATCGCCTTTACCGAGACGCGCGTTGGTGCCCCAATCGAGAATGATGCCCCCGGTGACGACGGTCGGATCGAGGCCGCTGTCGGCCAGCACATGGGCGACGAGCGAGGTGGTCGTGGTTTTGCCGTGCGTGCCGGTGATCGAGATGGTGCGGAACGCGCGCATGAGTTCGGCCAGGATCTCGGCGCGACGAATGACGGGCAGGCCAAGGGCGCGCGCTGCATCGAGTTCGGGATTGCCGGGTTTGACCGCCGTCGAGACGACGACGAAGCCGGCGCCGCGCAGATTGTCAGCGGCATGTCCTATGGCGACAGCTATGCCTTTGGCGCGCAAGCGCTGGCAATTGGCGCTGTCTTTTTGATCGCTGCCTTGGACGGTGTAGCCCTGCGCGTGCAACACGTCGGCGATGGCACTCATGCCGATGCCACCAATGCCGACGATGTGGATGGGGCGGAGGGATCGAGGAATCTGCATGTTGCGTCTCAGGTTGCCGAGCGCGCCGTGTCTAGCCTGCTTCGCCGTCCGGTCCTACTGTGCTGACATCGACGTGCGTGGCTCGCCGCTGTGAGGCCGTTTCAACCCCGTTTCAGCCCTTGTCGCGCATCA
>JANOAW010000931.1:0-1600 GCA_031411355.1 Hyphomicrobiaceae bacterium
GGCGTATCCTGCGGCAGCGCGGCATGGCCGCCCTTGCCCTGAATGCGGATGACGAACTTGTCAGCCGCGCCCATAATGGCCCCGGCCCGAGTAGCGATTGTGCCCGCAGGCAGCCCAGGCCAATTGTGCAGGGCATAGACCCGGTCACACGGGAACCGCTCGAACAATCCATCCTCTATCATCCGCCGGGCACCGCCCAGCCCCTCCTCGGCAGGCTGGAAGATCAGGTTCAGCGTGCCGGAAAAACCGGGATCGCGCACGAGATACTGTGCTGCGCCAAGCAACATGGCGACGTGGCCGTCATGGCCGCAGCCGTGAAAGCATCCCGGCCGGGTGCTGGCCCAGGGCAGCCCGGTCTGCTCGTCAATCGGCAGCGCATCCATATCGGCGCGCAGACCCAGTGTTTTCGGGCCGTCACCGGCGCGCAGCACAGCAACTACGCCCGTACCGCCGATGCCCTCGTGTACTTCCAACCCGGCGGCACAAAGTTCGGCAGCAATGATCGCAGCGGTACGATGCTCTTTGAAACCCAGCTCCGGATGCGCGTGAATATCCCGGCGCAACGCAACCAAAGGGTCAACAATATCTGCAAGATCCGGCGCCAGGACGCTCACAGCGACTGCTCCCCGAACAGGCCCTGGATCGGATAGTGGCGTTTGATGAACGGCGACCTGATGACTACGTAACTGAAGTACTTTTCGATGCCATACTCGCCTTCCAGCATGCCTTCGATCACGGATTGATAATGCGCCACGCCGCGGGTGACGAATTTCAGCAAATAGTCGTACCCACCGCTGACCGTATGGCACTCGACGATTTCATCAATCTTGGCGATGCGGGTTTCAAAGCGCGCGAAATCTCCCTGCCGATGCTCGCTCAGCGTCACTTCTGTGAAGACCGTCAGGTACTCGCCCAACTTGCGCATATTGATGTGGGCACCATAGCCAGTGATGTACCCTGCCTTCTCCAGCCGTTTGACCCGCGTCAGGCAAGGGCTGGGAGACAGGCCGACCGCATCTGCCAGCTCGACATTGGTGATGCGCCCAGATTGCTGAAGTTTGGTCAAGATCTTCAGGTCAATGCGGTCGAGCTTCGGGCCCAATTCCATGCCTTAAACTCCTTGAACGCGATCAGCGTATTGCTGCACGAATGTCGGTCTGTTCCAGCAACTGATCAAGCGATTTCCTGACCCGTTCAAAGATCATGTCCATCTCCTCGTCCGAACAGCACAAGGCGGGTGCGAAGCCGATAACGGCATTGGCGAAGCATCGCACGATCACCCCGTTGTCCCAGGTCAGCCGCGAAAGCCGCCCCGCTATGTCGAGCTCATGCGCAAACCCAGCCTTGCCGGCCTTGTTGCTGACCAGTTCGATCGCGCCCAGCAGGCCGCGACCGCGCGTCTCGCCGACCAGCGGATGTTCCCGAATGGTATCGAGATGGTGGGCAAACCGCTTACCGACCGCCAATCCATTGGCGATCAGGCCCCCTTCCTGGTACAATCGCAGAACCTCAAGGCCGACCGCAGCGCTGACGGGATGGCCCGAATAGGTGAAGCCGTGGCCGATCGGCAGCGCCTCGGGCGCGCTGTCGGCAATCGCCT
>JANOAW010000932.1:0-2277 GCA_031411355.1 Hyphomicrobiaceae bacterium
GCCCGCATGCCGGCCGGCAGAATTGCCGACATCACTCCGCCTTCGCCGGCTTTCACGAGCTTCACTTCGGTGATCGGCTCGCCGGCCAGCAGTGGCACGCGGGCGATGCGCTTTTCGAAATCCTTGATGCTCTTGCCGCGACCTTCGATGACGTAACCCTGGCCGAGGGCGCCTTCGGGCCATTCCTGCCAGCGGAACGTGCCGGCCGATGTGATCTCACCGAGGCCGATTTCCTTCGAAGCGACGAGCACCTTGGTCGAGCGGATGGACGGCGTATCGGGCTTCTCGACGACCGTCTCTTTGCGATTCATGGTCGCGATCATGAAGATGGCACCGAGGCCGAAAACGCCTGCCACCGCCAAACTGATCAACTGTGCTTGTTTCATTGCACAACGTCCCTTCCGACCGACACATTCGGCTTCATCGTTGGAAGAGAAGATGCGTGAGAAACGTCACGAAACTCTTAATGGCGTGCCATTTTGAAACAGAGCTGTGCGGGCTTCCGACGGAACCATGACGCGTTGGTTTTGCGACGTGTTGTTTTGGCACGTGTGCCGTCGAACCGTCATGGAGGTGCACAGTCTTAGAGGTGCACAGTGCAAGGCCCATCGACGGGCAAGCCAGCGCGCGCTTCGTGCCGCGTCGTGGCGCGCTCCGATCAAACGGTCAACGATGCGACCCAGATCGTTTGCGGATACACATAGAGCGCCGCGGCCGACAACGCGATGCCATAGGGGATGTCTCCACGCGGGCGGTGCAAACGCTCGAGCCAGACTTCTTTGGCAAGCCTGAGCGGCAGTGGCACGGCGCGAAACATCAACAGTCCGACGGCGAGAGCGCCACCGGCCATTCCGGCAAGCAGCACATACAGGAGCAATTGCTCCCAACCGACCCACAACGCGACGGCGGCGACCAACTTGGCATCTCCGCCGCCGATCACGCGCAAGGCGAACAGCGCAAATGTGACGGCGAGAACCAGCCCACCGGCCGCGACGTGCCAACCGAACGTCGCCAAGGTCATGCCCTGCGCGAAGGGAGCGAGGATGAGAAAACCTGCGACCAGGAACAGCGATATGCGGTTCGGGATCGTCATCGAAAAGAGATCCGTAAACGCAGCAAATATGACTGCGATCGGGAACACCGTGAAGATGGCCAACTGATACACGATACACACGCCTCTCGGACCGCTGCTACGAGACGCTTTGGGAAGCGTCGAGCCATACGTTACGTGATGCGAGTAAAATGTCCCTTAATGGGACATGATCGATTCGCGACCGATTTCGATTAGCGACCGATTCGGTGGCGAATTACGCCGACAGGCGTTTGCGACCCTTGGCCCGACGACGAGCGAGCACCGCGCGGCCACCGACGGTCGACATGCGATGGCGGAAACCGTGGCGGCGTTTGCGAACCAGCTTGCTCGGTTGATAAGTACGTTTCACGGCGCGTCTCCGTTGGGCAATTCGGCGGTTCGGCGAACGTGAAGCGTGCGGAGTTCTCACCCCGTTCGAAAACACACCGTTACCGGAAGTGGCCGCGTTATAACGTCTTGCCGGTGAGTGTCAACGCGACCGACACGCCGATCCACCGCGACCTGGCACAGTCGACGCACCCCTCAGTCAGCCGATCTGAGGCCGAACGCACCAAGACGCGCTGCATGCGTGGCGACCAGATCCAGGCCAAACGCAGTCGGCCGCAGCGACGGCGCGCGATCGTGCACGACCAGACCGGCCCGCGCCGCAAAGATGCGCTTGCCGTAGCAGATCAGGCTTTCGATCGACTGCATGATGAAAAGGATTGTCGGCAGGGCCGATTCGTAGAGCCCGTCGGCGTCGGCAAATCGGCCCTCACGCATCGCCCGCCAGATGGCGACCTGTATGTCGATGGTATCGGGTGCGAGGATCATTCCGGCGCATCCGGCTCGGAAATTGTCGATCAGCTCGAGCCCGCCACGGCCGTTCAAAACCGGCAAGCGCCCCTCGGTCGCCGCGATCACCCGCTCGATGTCGACCACCGAACCCTCGCCCTTGAGCAGGCGCACGTTCGGATGCTGCGTCACGAGATCTTGGATTTCTTGTCCCGTCAGCCCACGCCCCATGTAGGCCGGCGCGTTTTGAATGGCCACCGGCAACGTCGTAGAATCGGCGATGCGGCCAAAAAAGCGGATGTATTCGGGCCCGCCGTAGCTGCCGACGTTGGGGGGTTGCAGAATGACCCAGTCGCCGCCGACGCTTTCGGCGTGGCGGATCTGGTCGATCTGTTCACCGACCGAATTGC
>JANOAW010000933.1:0-9156 GCA_031411355.1 Hyphomicrobiaceae bacterium
TCTGTGTCGTCATCGAACTCCTTTGACGACATGGTTGCGCCATGGATGCCGTCACGCCCGGTCTTGGAGCCGACGTAGACGACCGGCAAGCCGACACCTTTGGCGGCCGAATAGAAAATCTTGTCGGTGCGCGCGTGGCCGACGCACATGGCGTTGACCAGGATGTTGCCGTTGTAGCCCGCATCGAAATTGGTCTCGCCGCCGACGGTCGGCACCCCCACGGAGTTGCCGTAGCCACCGATGCCCGCGATGACGCCTGAGACCAGCCGCCGTGTCTTGGGATGCGCGGGATCGCCGAAGCGGAGCGCGTTCAGATTTGCGATCGGCCTGGCGCCCATCGTGAAGACGTCGCGCATGATGCCGCCGACGCCTGTCGCAGCGCCCTGATAGGGTTCGATGAAAGACGGATGGTTGTGCGATTCCATCTTGAAGATGATGGCGTCACCGTCGCCGATGTCGATGACCCCGGCGTTTTCGCCCGGCCCTTGAATGACCCACGGCTGCTGGGTCGGCAGTTGCTTCAACCACACGCGCGTCGACTTGTACGAGCAATGCTCGGACCACATGACCGAGAAAATGCCGAGTTCGAGAAACGACGGCTCACGACCGAGGATGGACAACAGTCGTGCGTACTCATCACCCTTGAATCCGTGCGCCGCCACCATCTCGGGCGTGATCGTTTGGTTGTGGCTCTTTGGGGCGGACATGAGCGTTCTCGCGAAGGTCGAGGCGAAGTCGGCCGCCTTATAGCGAGGGGTGGCGGGTTTGTCCTGCGGATCGATGGCCGAGCCGCGGTCGCGATCGAATTGCGGCTGCGCAGCCGCTATCCCGATTCGCTATCCCGCTTCAAAGTCCGGAACGATGCTGCGCGGTCCGCCCCTAGCCCCGTGGCGTCCCATCCCTATTTGGCGTCCGTGACGATGCCGGCCTTTTCGACGATTGCGCGCATGCGCGACAGTTCCGCGTCGAACTTGGCGCGGTGGGCAACGTCGCCGCGCGCGCCCTCGGGAAACAGAAACGTGCCGAGATCGACAAAGCGCTGGGCGATCATGGGATCTTTCAACGCCGCTTCCAGCGCCTCGGTCACCTTCGCCTTGACGTCGGCCGGCAAGCCTTTGGGCGCGTAGAGCGCATGCCAGACCGCCAGATCGAGCCCTTTCAGGCCGACTTCGTCCATGGTCGGGATATCCGGGAACTGGCTCGACCGCTCGGCCGAGGTGATGGCGAAGGCTTTGATCTTTTTGTCGACGATCTGCGGAAACGTATTGGTGGTCTGGTCACAGAGGATGTCGACATGGCCGCCGACGACGTCGTTCAGGGCCGGGCCCGTGCCGCGGTAGGCGACCATGTCAGCCTCGAAGCCCAGCGCCTGCATAAGCATGAGGCTGCAGATATAGGAGCCTGAACCGACGCCCGCGTGCGCCATGGTGACTTTGTTGGATTTGTTCTTCAGGTAGGCCGCCAGCTCCTTGAAATCGGCGGCGGCCAATCCGGCTTTCGAGGTCAGTACATATGGACCGGTATTGATCAGGCCGAGCGTTTCGAACGCCGTCGCGGTGTCGTATTTCAGGTTTTTGTACAGCGATGCCCCGAGTGGCAGTGCGATATGGTGGACGAGAAGGGTATAGCCGTCCGGCGCGGTGCGCGAGACGCGGTCGGCCGCAACCGTGCCACCGGCGCCGGCGATGTTCTCGACGATGATCTGTTGGCCAAGTTTTTCACCCATTTTCAGTGCGATCAAGCGACTGATCACATCCGATGGGCCACCCGCCGCAAATGGCACGACAAGTGTCACGGGTCGCGCTGGGTAGGTCTGGGCGGTGGCCATGCCGCTCCATGTCGCGAGTATCGCCGCGATGGCGAGCATTTTACGGCGCGTGGTCTTGATCATGTGTGGGCGGCTCTGCACGGGGCAACTGGCACGGGGCGACTGCATCGAGTGTTACTCGATCCTGCAGAAAAATCATCCCCATTGTCGAGCGCCTGAGTGGCCCGGTTCAAAACTGGGCCCACAGGTTTGCGTCCGTGTTGAGCAGCGTGACCGTGCCGTCGAACAAGTGGCTCGATATCACGGTGTCGTTGCCGACTTGGGTAGCCACGATGTCGTCGAACTGATCGGCGCGCAAACCGTGGAAGTCGATCACGTCGAAAGACTGGTCTGTGGGCGTTTGGCGAATGTCGAAATCTTGCACGATGTCGTTGCCGATGTTGGGCTTCTGCCAACCTTCAAGGGTCGGGAAATTGACCATCGAGAGGTTGAGGTAGATCGCATCCCGCCCGCCGCCGGTGCGAATGGTATCGTTACCATTGCCACCTTCGATGCGGTCGTTGCCGGTGGTGCCGGTGAGCGTGTCGCTGAAATTGCTGCCGGTCAGCCATTCGATGCCCGCGACGGTATCGCCGGCCGCCCCGCCGGAGCCTGCTCCAGTGGCAAGGTTGATGGTCACACCACTGAGGGCGAAGCTATAGCTTAGGTGATCCATCCCCTCGCGAAAATCCGCCGTCAGTTGCGTGCCGCCGTTGATCGCTTCGGCGCCGTTGCGGGCAAAGAACGTATCGACGCCTTCGCCGCCGTTCATTTGCCAGACCCCGGACGTGCTGGCGGCTGACTGCGTGGTGCCATAGAACGTATCATCACCCGACCCGCCATTCATCGTGTCGGCGAGATTGCCGCTGGTCGAGAACGTATCGTTGCCGGCGTCGCCGTTCATCGTATCGCCGCCTTCGCTGAACAGCGTGTCGTTGCCCTCGCCGCCGTTGACCGTATCGAGGCCGATGCCGCCCTCGAGTTGATCGTTGCCCTCGTCGCCGAACAGCGTGTCGTTGCCGCCGTTGCCGCGGATGACGTCGTCGCCCTTCAATCCCGAAATGACGTTGGCAGCATTGTCGCCCTTGAGGATATCGCCGAAGGCCGAACCCATGAGATTTTCGATGCTGCTATAGACATCACCCCGGGCGTCGCCGATGTTGGACGTCATACTCAACATGTTGACCTCGACGCGCGCCGTTGCCGTGGCGTAGCTCGCCCAATCCAGGCCGTCGCCGCCGATCAGTGAATCGCCGCCAGCGCCGCCGATCAGGATATCGGAGCCCGGACCACCAACCAGGATCTGCGCACCGGCGCCGCCGATGACGATGTCGTCGCTGATCTGCGCCATGTTGGGATTGCCGAGGGCGTTCGATCCGGGAGCGGCGTCGGTTTGGTCGAAGGCTGCGTCGAGGAAGCTGACGGATTGTTTGAAGCCGGCGTTGATCAGAATGTTGCGGGCGGTGGTGAGGTTGGACATGGTCAGCTCCGGTCGTGTGGTTCTTTTCTGTCCGACACTCTGCGCTGGGCACGACAGCGACGCTGTGCTGGCCAGCACAGGCGGCGCTCGCCTGATCACGAGATGGTCAATTTCGGGCCGGTGTGCTTAAGCGTCGCCGATGGAGGCGCACATCGATCGTGCGCCGAATGACGAGGGACGTCCGATGGCCGAACAGACCGATACTGCACCGATACCTGGCCTCGATCGGGTGCTGTCGATCGAGATCGCGCGCGTGACCGAGGCGGCGGCAATCGCCTCCGCCAACTGGAGTGGACGCGGCGACAAAAAATCGGCCGACGGCGCCGCCGTGAAAGCCATGCGCGAAGAGCTGGCCAAAGTGAATTTTCGCGGCACCGTCGTCATCGGAGAAGGTGAGATGGACGAGGCGCCGATGCTCTACATCGGCGAGAAGCTCGGCACCGGCAACGGCCCTGAAGTCGACATCGCCGTCGATCCGCTGGAAGGTACGACAATCTGTGCCGAGGCCGAACCGAACGCGCTCGCGGTCATCGCGGTCGCCCCGCGCGGCGGACTGCTGCATGCCCCCGACATGTACATGACCAAGATCGCCATCGGGCCGGGCTATCCCGACGGCGTCATCGACCTCGACGCGTCCGCCGGCGACAACGTGCGCGCGCTCGCCAAGGCCAAGGGCGTGTCCGTCGACCGCATCACCGTGTGCATGCTCGGGCGCCCGCGACACGAAAAACTGCTGAAGTCGGTGCGTGACGCCGGCGCGTCCGTACGGCTCATTCGCGATGGCGACATCGCGGGCGTGATCTGGTGCACCGACCCAGCCCAGACCGGCATAGACATGTATCTCGGCAGTGGCGGCGCGCCCGAAGGCGTGCTCGCGGCCGCGGCGTTGCGGTGCATCGGCGGGCAGATGCAAGGTCGACTGATGCCAGACGGCGGCGCCGACGGCGACGCCCAGATCGAGCGGGCGCGAAAAATGGGCATCACCGACATCCGTCGAAAATTCACGATCCCCGACATGGCCTCGGACGATTGTATCTTTTCAGCGACCGGGGTGACGGACGGTTCCCTTCTGCAAGGGGTGCATTTTCGCGCCGGACAAGCGGAAACGGAGACGCTCGTGATGCGCGCCAAGACCGGCACCGTCCGCCGCATCCGCACGACGTTCCGAGTGGTGGAGCCAAGATCGAGGGCGTGAGGAAATAGGCTAGTCGCCCGAGCTGAACCCGTATCGTCGCCGGGTTGCCATTCCCACAGCACTTGCTAGTCTGACCGTTTACTTCGATCCAACCGCCCCGAGGTCACTATGCGATATGAAGCGCCGGATACGGCCGAACGCGCGGCGCATTTGCTCGCGACCGAACCGGGTCTCGCCCGCGTGCTCGCCGGCGGCACGGATCTGCTGGTGCAGATGCGGACCGATGTGCTCGATCCCGCGTTGGTTATCGACATCAAGCGCATCACGGAAACACGGGCGATCACCGAGGAAGCTGGTGGCTATCGTATCGGCGCCGCCGTGACCGGGGCCGAGTTGAAGGAGCACGCGACCCTCAAAAAGGTGTGGCCGGGCATCGTCGAGGCGTCGAACCTGATCGGCTCAACGCAGGTGCAAGGCCGCGCGACCCTCGGCGGCAATTTGTGCAACGCGTCGCCGGCCGCCGACAGCGTACCTGCTCTCATCGCCGCCGGCGCGACCGCCTCCATCGTCGGCCCGAACGGTCGCCGCGATATCCCCGTCGAAGACGTCGTCACGGGCGTGCGCAAACTGTCGCTCGCCAAAGGGGAGTTCGTCATTTCGTTTCTGTTGCCCCCGCGCGGGTCCAATGCAGGCGATGCCTATTTGCGCTTCATTCCGCGCACGGAGATGGACATTGCGGTCGTCGGTTGCGCCGTCTCGCTGCAACTCGATGCGTCGGGCACGTGCACCCGCGCCCGCGTCTCGCTCGGTGCAGTCGCAGCCACAGCCTTGCTCGTGAAAGATGCAGCTACGGCACTGATCGGCAGCAAAATCGACGCCGCGGCGGTCGAGAAAGCTGCGTCGGCCTGCGCCGCCGCCTGCCGACCCATCGACGACAAGCGCGGCACCATAGAGTTCCGCATCAAGATCGCCGGCGTCCTTGCCAAGCGCACCATCGCCAACGCGCTCGCACGCGCTCAAGGCAAGACCGTGAAAGGGCTGTACTGATGGCCAAGCATCATGTGCATTTGAAGGTCAACGGAGATCCCGTCGAGGTGCTGGTCGCACCCGACGACACGCTGCTCGACACGCTGCGCAATCAGCTCGGTCTGACGGGAACGAAGGAGGGATGCTCGACGGGAGACTGCGGCGCCTGCTCCGTCACCGTCGACGGCCGCCTCGTCTGTTCGTGCCTCATGCTCGGCGTCGAAGCCGACGGCAAGTCCATCGGCACCATCGAAGGCGTCGCGAGCGGCGACAAGCTGCATCCCCTGCAGACCAAGTTTCTCGAACATGCGGCTCTGCAGTGCGGCATCTGCACCCCCGGCTTTCTCGTCGCAGCCAAGGCGCTGCTCGAGAAAAATCCGGACCCGAGCGAAATGGAAGTCCGCTACTGGCTCGCGGGCAACCTGTGCCGCTGCACGGGTTACGACAAGATCATCCGTGCGGTGCTGGATGCGGCGGCGGAAATGCGGCGTGCGCCCGCGCGGGTGTGAGTCGGTTTTGCACCGGATGGCAAGCGAAGCGGCGTGCATTCGGTGATGACGAAACCGGATCACGTCGCCGCCCCGACCCAGACCGCCACAGCTCACGCGAACTGATCCAAGGCTGCTTCAAGGACCCCACCCATGCAAGACGCTCCCCCGACCTCGTCGCAGTTCAAAGTCGTCGGCACGCGCCCCGTGCGACCCGACGGTAACGACAAGGTGACCGGACGTGCGCGCTTCGGCGCCGATCTGCACATGCCCGGCCAGATCACGGGACGCGTGCTGCGCTCGCCGCATCCCCATGCCCGCATCAAGAGTATCGACACCTCGGCCGCCGCCGCTCTCGAAGGCGTCAAGGCGATCATCACTTCGGCCGATTTGCCCGATCACGCGAGTGTCGAGTTCGGTGCGGGCGAAGGCTCGGCCAACTTCCATCACATGACGCGCAACGTGCTCGCCCGCGAGAAGGTCCTCTATGAAGGCCACGCGGTTGCAGCCGTCGCCGCAACCAGCGATGCAATCGCCAAGCGGGCGTTGAAGTTGATCAAGGTCGACTACGAGGTGCTGCCACACGTGATCGAGGTCGAAGCCGCGATGGCCGCCGGCGCACCGCTGCTGCACGCCGGCTTGCGCACGGGCGGCGTGAAGCCGGCTCCGACGACCGACAGCAACATCGCAGCCCGCGCCGAATTCGGGCTCGGCGACATCGAAGCCGGGTTCAAACAGGCCGACCACGTGATCGAACGGACGTTCCGCACCGAGACCGTGCACCAAGGCTACATCGAGCCCCACGCCTGCGTCGCCAGTGTATCGGAAGACGGCAAAGGTGATCTTTGGGTGTCGACACAAGGTCATTGGGTGGTGCGCTCGTATTGCGCGCGCCTGCTCGGCTGGGACGTGTCGAAAATCAAAGTCACGGCGGCTGAAATCGGTGGTGGGTTCGGCGGCAAGACCGTCGTTTACTTGGAACCGCTCGCCCTCGCGCTGTCGCGCAAATCACGCAAGCCCGTGCGCATGGTGATGACGCGTGAAGAAGTTTTCCGTGCCACCGGCCCGACCTCGGGCGGGGTCGTGCGCGTCAAGATGGGCGTCAAAAAGGACGGCACGTTCACGGCCGGTGAAGCCGAGATCAAGCTGATGGCCGGGGCTTTCCCAGGCTCACCATTAAACCCCGCGTGCATGACGGCGTTCGCACCCTACGACATGAAGAACGTCAAAGCCTGGGGTTACGACGTGTGCGTCAACCGGCCGAAAGTCGCCGCCTACCGCGCTCCGGGTGCTCCCATATCTGAGTACGCGGTCGAATGCGTGATCGACGAACTCGCCAAGGCCGTGGGCATGGATCCCGTCGAACTGCGCCTCAAGAACGCAGCCAAACAAGGCACGAAGGCTGCCTACGGACCAACGCTCGGCCCGATCGGCATGGTCGAAACGTTGAACCAGGCCAAGGCCAGCGCGCACTACGCGATCCCCTTGCAAAAGAACCAGGGCCGCGGCGTCGCATCGGGCTTCTGGTTCAATATCGGTGGCGAGACGTCAGTGTCGCTCGCCCTCAACGAAGACGGGTCGCTGGCCTTGTCGGCTGGCACACCTGATATCGGCGGGCTGCGGGCCTCGTTGTGCATGATGGCGTCGGAGGAGTTGTCGGTCCCCCTCGACAAAGTCCGTGCGCAGATCTCCGACACGGAAGTGCTCGGTTACAACTTTCTCACCGGCGGCAGTCGCGCCACGTTCTCTTCGGGGATGGCGACGGTCGAGGCCGCTCGCGACATTAAACGCGAGGCCATCAAGCGTGCCAGCAAACTCTGGGAATTGCCGGAGGAAGCCGTCGAATGGGAAGGCGGCAGCGTGCGTCCGGCCGGCCCCAACGCCGGCAAACACAAACCCATGACCTTGGCCGACATCGCCAAAGTCGCTGGCAAAACCGGCGGCCCTATCGTCGGCTACTCCAAGATCAACGCCCACGGCGCCGGTCCGTCGCTGTCGACACACGTGGTCGACGTCGAAGTCGACCCGGAAACGGGCAAGGTGTCGATCGTCCGCTACACCGCCATCCAGGATGCCGGCCGCGCCATTCATCCGAGCTATGTCGAAGGTCAGTTCCAGGGCGGCGCGGTGCAAGGCATCGGCTGGGCGTTGAACGAAGAGTACGTGTACGGCACGGACGGGCGTTTGCAGAACGCGGGCTTCCTGGATTACCGCATGCCGGTCGCCTCGGACTTGCCGTTCATCGACACAATCATCGTCGAAGTGCCGAACCCGACCCATCCATACGGGGTACGCGGGGTCGGTGAGACCGGCATCGTGCCGCCGCTCGCCGCCATCGCCAATGCCGTCGCCGACGCCACGGGCGTGCGTTTCTTCGCCTTGCCGATGTCGCCGCCAAAGGTCCTGGCGGCGCTCGATGCGGCGCGCAAGACCGGATCGGCGAAGATTTGACGCCACACGTTCGGACGCAGCGGGGCGCGCGGTGGCGCGTCGCTGCGTCTGCCACAGCGCTACAACCGACGCTCAGCCGCCCGGATTACACCATGTCCGCTGTCGATGACTTGATCGCCTCTGCTTCGATGCCGTTTGAGCAGGCCCGCGCGATGCCCGCCAGCGTCTACACCAGCGCGGACTTTCTGCGCCTGGAACTCGATACGGTGTTCGCAAAGGAATGGGTGGCGGTCGGCCGCGCGGACACGTTGAAGGCCGCCGGCGATTACCTGACGTACGATCTGGCGGGCCAACCCATCATGGTCGTACGCGATCACGACGGCACGCTGAAGGCTATGTCGAACGTCTGCCTGCATCGCATGTCGACGTTGCTCGATGGACGGGGCAACAAGCGGGCCATCGTGTGCCCGTATCACGCCTGGACCTACGAACTCGACGGACGGCTACGCGCCGCACCGGCGATGACGCTCAACGCGGGGTTCTGCAAAGAGCATTACAAGCTGCCGTCGGTTCGCTGTGAGGTCTGGCTCGGCTGGATCATGGTTTCGCTCAATCCCGATGCGAAGCCCGTGGCCGAGCATTTCGCCGATGCCGAAGAGCTGATCCGCCCCTTCGACCTCAGCAACTACACCGAGTGGTTCAACGAAAGCTTCGTGTGGACCACCAACTGGAAGATCCTGGCCGAGAACTCCATGGAAAGCTATCACCTGCCGGTCTGCCATGCCGGCACCATCGGCGGTCTCTCGAAGCTCGATGAAATGATCTGCCC
>JANOAW010000934.1:0-4920 GCA_031411355.1 Hyphomicrobiaceae bacterium
CCGGCCCGTTCTCGCCCGAAGTCATGGATACCTGCTATAAAGCGGCCCAGGAGCTTTATGCCGAGATTGGCGCCAAGAATCCGAAGTTCAAAAAGATCTATGACAGCTACACGGCATTCATGGCCGACGGCTATCTCTGGCACCAGGTCGCCGACTACACGATGGACAGCTACATGATCCGCTATCGCAACCAGAAGGGTTGAACGAGCAGCCGACATCGAGACTGAGACGACATCGAAACTGAGACGTGAGACGAGAACTGAGAGCGGGGCGCACACAACGCCCCGCTTTTTTAACGCGAAAATTTCTACCCTTGATACTGGCGGCGGGCGAATGCGCCTGTTAGCTTACGGTTGTGGGGCGGGGGAGTACGCGTGATGTGGCGATGCGTCGGTGTCGTAGCGATCGCCGTCATCTTGAGTGCGTGTTCGATGAAGCCGCCGACCGCGGCTGCGACACGTGACGACCAATTTCGACCGTATCGCGAGGTGGAAACCGCAGCGTTTCGCTTTCCCGTCCAGCCCGGCAACATTACCATGCGTCTGGTGGCGCAGATCGATCGCGCATCGGGTGCCGCAGCTGTCCTGGTCAAAATCCATCACCACTATCTCGGCCAGCACCGCCACACCTACGAGACAGCGCGGAACAATCGAGCGGAACAGCTGAAACTGACGGTTGTTGCGCGTTACGGCAATTGCCACGTGAAAACCAATTGCCCGCTCGACGAGCTTTATATCGTCGAAATCGCCGAAGCCGATTTGCGCGCGTCGCACAAGACCGGCTACCCCTTCAAGGTGTTTCCGCGCGTCGGCACCGACATATTGGTTCTGGTGCCGCCCGAAATGATTGCGTCATTGTTCGGCCTCGTCGATCTCGACCGGTCGCGGGCGCTGATTGCGTCGCGAGATGCGCCAAAGTCACGCCAGCCGTAAACACAGTGTTGCCTGGAACGAAACTCTCAGGACGGATCGTTGCAAAATTGCCGCCGTCGATTGACTTCCCGCGCTCGAATCGGTCAACGTTTTATGTGAAACCTCGTGTCTCCTGCGCGTCACAGTTCCGTCGAGGCCGTGCCGCAAGGTCAGCGGCGCGTCGCGGCGGTTCTTGTCACGTCGTGCTCCAACTTTTTTTGGTGGTCCCATGCGCAATACCATCGCGGTGATGAACACCAAGGGCGGCGTCGGCAAATCGACGCTCGTTCTTGCATTGGCCGAGACCCTGTCGGCATTGCATCAGAAGACCGTGTTGATCATCGACTCCGACTCGCAGGCCAGCGTCAGCGCCATGCTGATGACCGCCGCCAATCTGCACAAACTGCAATCGGGTGGTCTGACGATCGTCGATCTGCTCGGCCAGGCGGTCTTGCAGCATCAGCCACTCGATTGGGCGAAAGTCGTTGTCGGCGGCGTGTCCGATGTCGACGATGCGCGTTCCGTGTACCTCATCCCGAGCGACATGCAGCTGACGCTGTTCGAGCGAGAGGTCTCCAAAGAGAGCCAGCACGCTCGCTTGCGCTCGACCATCGGCGCTCTGCTCAACGCTACGCGGAGCGTTTTCGATATCGTTCTGATCGATTGTCCGCCCGGATTGTCGGTTCTCACCGAAAGCTGGCTGCGCGAGGCCGATTTCCACGTCGCACCGACCAAACCAGATTATGTCTCGGCGTGCGGGCTCGAGGTGTTTCGCCGCTTCAAGAGCCTCAACCCAGAAATGGGCTTCGCCGAAAATCTCGGTG
Source organism: Hyphomicrobiaceae bacterium (assembly GCA_031411355.1). Classification (GTDB taxonomy): domain Bacteria; phylum Pseudomonadota; class Alphaproteobacteria; order Rhizobiales; family Hyphomicrobiaceae; genus JABFRJ01. Next base: position 1,736 of record JANOAW010000934.1, read on the forward strand.
TCGTCATCAATATGAAGGACGAGATGTCGTCGCAGGACCGCGAGTATGACCGTTGGCTTCGGCAGGCTTCGGACAATCGGTGCTTCGCCCACGCGATCACACGCTCTAATTCCCTGCAGCATGCGGCCCAGTATCAGACACTCGACCGGTCATTCCAGGCCAAGTATCCCGGCGAAGCCGGCAAGGGCGTGCGCGCCGTTGCCGAGGAGTTGATTGCGCGCCTCGCTGCCGCCAATGCAGTTCAGGCCGAACCTGCAGCCCCGGCACCTGCAACCCCGCTGTCGCCTGAGGACGGCGTCGTTTTGCCGCTCGCCGTAAACGGCTGACGCTGACGAAAGAGCGTTCGAGAAATGCGCTCGATACCGTCTGTTCGCTCAGGGATGCGCCTGCTGGTCGACCAGCGGCGGCGGGTCCCACTTGCCGCTGCCGGGGCTTAGGGCTACGGGAAGCGCGGATTTATCCACAAGCGGCGGGCTTCGATCCGCGCTGGTGCTCCTGCACCGGCCTCCGAGACCCTGGCCGCTGCGACGAAGCCAGCCTGACCGCCAACTCCGACCGGACCAAAGGACGTATCCGATGCGCGTTTTCTATGACCGCGACGCCGACGTGAACCTGATCAAAGGCAAGAAAGTCGCTATCGTCGGCTACGGCAGCCAAGGCCACGCCCACGCCCAGAATTTGCGCGATTCAGGCGTCAAAGATGTTGTCATCGCGCTGCGCAAGGGCTCGCCGTCTGAAAAGAAGGCCGAAGGCGCCAAGTTCAAGGTCATGGACGTTGCCGCGGCCGCCAAGTGGGCCGACGTCATCATGATGTTGACGCCCGACGAATTGCAGGCGGACATCTATCGCGACCATTTGCACGAGAACATGAAGAAGGGCGCCTGTCTGCTGTTCGCACACGGCCTCAACGTGCACTTCAACCTGATCGAGCCGCGCGCCGATATCGACGTCGGCATGGTCGCGCCTAAGGGCCCCGGCCACACCGTGCGCTCCGAATACGCCCGCGGCGGCGGCGTTCCATGTCTGCTCGCGATCCATGCCGACAAGAGCGGCAATGCCCACGACACGCTGCTGTCCTATGCCTCGGCGATCGGCGGCGGTCGCGCCGGCGTGATCGAGACCTCGTTCAAGGAAGAGTGCGAGACCGACCTGTTCGGCGAGCAGACTGTGCTGTGCGGCGGCCTCGTCGAATTGATCCGCGCATCCTACGAGACGCTGGTTGATGCCGGCTACGCCCCTGAGATGGCCTATTTCGAGTGCCTCCACGAAGTGAAGTTGATCGTCGACCTGATCTATGAAGGCGGCATCGGCACGATGCTGTACTCGATCTCGAACACGGCCGAGTACGGCGCCTACGTCACCGGACCGCGCATCATCACCGACGAAACCCGCAAGGAATTGAAAGCCATCTTGAAGGATATTCAGACCGGCAAGTTCACCACCGACTGGATTCAGGAATGCAAAGCCGGCCAGCCCTCGTTCAAGGCAACGCGTAAGATTCATGCCGAGCACGACATCGAGAAGGTCGGCGCCAAATTGCGCGACATGATGCCGTGGATCAAAGAAAAGGCCATGGTCGACAAGTCGAAGAATTGAGGTTTCGGTTCGGATCGCTACATCGCGGCGGTCCGAACCGCCTCGCACGCTCGAGTTCCTGCATTCGCCGGAAGTTGAAAATGGAATAACTGCTACGCATGCTGTGGTCTAATTAATGGAGCTTCCTAACGATACGTCGTCATCCCCGCGCAGGCGGGGACCCGAGTGTATCAATTGCTTGGATCGGGTTGCTTAGGTTCCCGCCGACGCGCAGGGCTGTCCGGGGAAACTGCTCAGCCATAGGACATTTCCGTTTTTGCCAAGTTGCTTCGGCAAGGTTTTGGCTGGGTTGCAGACGGGTTCACCTGCGGCGGTTTGTCGATCCGATGCAGCGGTTTGCGCACGTGCAGCATGTCGCCGATTAGCGAAACGGATCGGCGAGAGCTTGACGAGATGCTGCCGCGCCGCGATCCGCAGCAGCAGAGATGCGATCATGGCCGCCAGGACCTGCAGTCGCACCGCGTTCTCGGAGCGGCTGAGAAATGTGTTCAGCTCCAGGTTCTGCTTGAGCTAGCGAAACAGCAACTCAATCTGCCAGCGCATCTTGTAGAGACGCGCAATCTCGACCGCCGGGCGCGTCATGTCGTTCGTGATCAGTGTCAGCGCCCCGGCGTCGTCGCGCGTCACGCGGAAGCGCCGAAGCCCGAAGCGGCATTTTTAGTCGACCGTTGCCCTGGTTTTGTGCGTGACCCCGACGTCCTTGGCGACCGTGACGCCATCGCCTTGCGTCTCGTTTGCGCGCCTTGACCTCGACGAGGCGCATGTTGTCCTTCTTGCGCGGACGAAAAACGCTTGTGCGGTATGCTGGCCTTTTGCCGTTGCGTTGGCGAATCATCAGGGTCGACTGGGTGACCGTAAATCGGGACACACACCATTAAAGTCATGCAGCCCCGATTGGAGATGGCGCCGGGTGTCCGGCGGCGCGCTGACCACTGAAGTGTACGGCTACGGCTCGACCCACAATCGCCGTACAGACTTTACCTGCCCGAAGCCGAGATCGCGCCGACGTTCGGCTCGACCACGTTCGTCGACCGCCCCGTCGGCGTCGTCGATCTGGTCAACACGGCCAGCCCCGTGCTGTGGTTTGTCCACGTCGACCACCTGTGAACCGCCCCGTGAGGATGACGCCGCCGCCAAAGTCGCCGTCTGGGATGCCGTGTTCCTGCCCTGGGGCGGCGTGCATGCCATCACCGGCTTGGTGGCTCGGCGGACTTGTGGACGAGACCGAGGTGGTTCAAGGCGAAGCCGGTCCTTTGGGCGACCTGGATGAGCGGTTGATGTTTGCTGATGCGGTGATGCCGATGTTGCGCTTGATGCGGAGTAGGCCGATTGCTCGGCGAATGAAGGTCGATCAGAATTTCACGCCGTTCTGGGGGCTGTGGTCACGCGCGTGCTACTTTCCACTTTTCGCCATATGTCCGTATAGAAAAAATCATGCAAAATCAACGACATAAATTCTGCTGTGCACCGATGATGGACTGGACGGATCGGCATTGCCGGTTCTTTCATCGGCTCATGACGCAGCGGGCGCTGCTGTATACTGAAATGGTCACTGCCGACGCTGTGATTCACGGCAAGCGCGAACGCTT
>JANOAW010000935.1:0-1556 GCA_031411355.1 Hyphomicrobiaceae bacterium
GTCAGAAAATCGATGCCGATGTGGATGTTGGCTGCGACGTCTTGGCGACCGGGAAGATCGAGGTCCTTGCCTTTCGGCGCACCCGTGCCGACGAAGACCGCGTCGAATCCTTCATCGAGCACGGATTTCAGGCTGGTCACCTCATGACCAAAGCGTTTTTCGACGCCGAAATCGACGATACGGTAGACCTCTTCGTCGAGGACGCTCTCGGGCAACCGGAACGATGGAATATTGGTGCGCATCAAGCCGCCGCCCTTGGGGTCCTTCTCGATCAGCGTGACAGCATAGCCGAGCGGCAGTAGGTCACGTGCGACGGTCAAGGATGCGGGGCCAGCCCCGAGCAATGCGATGCGCTTGCCGTTCTTGGCCACCGGGATCTGGGGCATGCGGCCATCGATGTCACCCTTGTAGTCGGCAGCAACGCGCTTCAATCGGCAGATTGCCACCGGCTCGGCATTCATTTCACCGGATTTGGCGTTGGCTTCATCACCGATCTGAACACGACCGCGGCGGCACGCGGGTTCGCAGGGGCGATCGCAGACACGACCGAGGATGCCCGGAAAAACGTTGCTTTCCCAATTGAGCATGTAGGCGTCGGCGTAGCGCTGGGCTGCGATCAAGCGAATGTATTCGGGCACCGGCGTGTGGGTCGGGCAGGCCCATTGGCAATCGACCACTTTGTGGAAGTATTTGGGATCGGTGATATCGGTCGGTTGCGTTTTACCGCGAGCGCGCTTGGCGAAATCTTTGGCCGAGCCTTGGAGACGGCTCGGGTCTTTGGTCGCTGTCGACATTCGTCTCGTGTCCTCAGTCCTGATCGACGGGTCCAGATGGTCGCTAAGGGTCTCGTCCGCGGGCGAACTAGCCATGGGTGCTTGGGTAACGCAAGTCGCCCTGCAGAAACGTCACGCTTCGTTCAGCCAACAGGCGCTCAGGTGCGCGGGTGCGATCTCGCGAAGTGGCGGCGCAGCCTGGCTGCAGCGTGGCATCGCGTGCGGGCAGCGGGGGTGAAAATGACACCCCGCCGGCGGGTTCAGAGGTGACGGTATTTCACCCTTGATGGGATGGAACGTGCGGCGTCCGACCTGCACGCGCGGAATTTCGGCGAAGAGGGCGCGGGCGTAGGGGTGGTTCGGGCCAGCGAACAACGCATCGGTCGGCGCGCTTTCGACAATGCGGCCGAGATACATGATCACGACGCGGTCCGCGATATGCTGCACGACGCCGAGATCGTGCGAGATGAAAAGATACGTGAGGTCGAGGTCGCGGCGCAAATCCATGAACAGGTTTATGACTTGAGCCTGGATCGAAACGTCGAGTGCTGCGATGGCTTCGTCACACACGAGAAATTCGGGTTTGACGGCAAGGGCGCGGGCAATACCGATGCGGCTGCGCTGCCCGCCCGAGAACTGGTGCGGATAGCGACGGGCGACCGTTGGATCGAGACCGACACGGGTTAGAATTGCGGCGACATACGCGTCGACCTCGGCGCTCGCGGTCAACCCATGCACGAGGGGGGCTTAGCCGACAATCTCGTGGTCGCGGGCGCGCGGATT
>JANOAW010000936.1:0-2079 GCA_031411355.1 Hyphomicrobiaceae bacterium
TGAGACGCTGCTCAAGGCCAAGGGGCGAGGCGACACTGCGGAGTTTGCCCTCGGGATCGAGCCGTGCGGCGGCCGGGCCGTGTCGGGCCAGGCCAGGCCAGGGCGTCGCTGATCTCGTCACGTGAAATCAACCCAAGAAATGGCCGGTTGGTTGCCCGCGCCGTGCCGCCTGGCGCAGATGTGATCGCCTGGAACGCCAGGTATTCTTCGGGCAACGTGATCGTACCTTCGACCAGCTGATGCAATCTCTCCGCTTTGGTGCGCTGACGTGCTGGAAGTCGTGGAAGACTTGGATGGCGACGCATTCAGGGCCGTCTACACCGTGAAATTTGCAGATGCGATTTACGTGCTTCACGTCTTCCAGAAGAAGTCCAAACGTGGAATCGCAACGCCGCAGGCTGACATGAACGTGATCAGGTCGCGGCTGAAACTGGCTGAGGAAATGTCAAAGGAGTCGTGATCATGGCGAAAGCAACCAAGACGGCATTCGACGAAATCGGAATCGCAATGAGTCCGGTTGACCTACTCAAGGCCAAGGTCGCGGCGGCTATCTCTCGGCACATCCAAGAGGCAGGCCTGTCACAGGCGCAAGCAGGCGCGGCCCTTGGCATCGACCAGCCCAAAGTGTCGAAGCTGCTACGCGGTCGCCTCGACGACTTCAGCCTTGACCGGCTCGTCAGCTACGTGACGACGTTGGGCCATGGCGTTGACGTGAAGATCAGCGCCCCGCGCAAGGTGGCGTGAACAGGTCTTGGATAGTGCAAGGTATCAGGTCGCCCGATCTGATCGCTGTTTGCGCCGTTGTCGTGCCGACGCCAACGGGGTGACGAGCCAACAGGATTTTCCGTCAGCAAGGCTCGGGTTCTCACGGGCCAAATACGACCCGGTGCGGAGAGGCCTCTATGGGGCCACTCAATCCCTCGGCGCACCGCTGGCCGCTTTGTTCGACGACGTGTGATGGCGGCGGCAAGGCCGGCGATGTTTCACGTGGAGCATACAACTCATGATCAGCGGTGGCTCTCGACGAACGCCGATTACGAATGAGCCATCGATCGGTGGCGGCTGTCGTGCTTGCTTTGGGCGTCGGCCATGCTCGCGTCCTCGACGAGTTCTTTTATGACTTCGATGATGAAGCTGCGGATGAGCGCGGGGTCGGCCATGGAACTGGCGACTGTGCAAGGCGATTGGCTCCGGAGGACCGGCCGATACGAGATGTCGAGTGTGGCGTGCGGGTAGTGGCTTTCAACAACCGTTCTGATCTCGGGCAGAAGCTTCATGAACTTCCGCTTGGTAAGACCGTAGTGCGCGCCGGGCGCGACGATGTATTCGATGACGAGCATGTCGAGCGCCTCGGTTAATCTTCGGATTTCGGCGCGTCTGGAGCGTCTGCTTTGCGGTCGAGCATGGTGAGGGTCGCGTGGAAGCCCTGCAGAACGACCTCGGTGCTATAGCGCTCGACACCGTCCTTTTCCCATTTGCGGGTTTGCAGCCGGCCTTCGAGGTAGAGGGTGGCGCCCTTCTTGACGTACGTCTCGACGATGGCGGCGATGGCATCGTTCAGAACGACAATGCGGTGCCATTCGGTGAGTTCTTTGCGTTCGCCACTCGTCTTGTCTCGCCAGCTCTCGGTCGTGGCGAGGCTGAAATTGGCAACCGGGCGCCCGTCAGCCGTTCGGCGAACATCGGGGTCCTTGCCGACGTTTCCGATGAGGCAGACCTTGTTCAGCGAGGCCATGTGAACTCTTGCGTTTGTGGTTCCGGGTCATGGCTGAGAGATTAATTGACAACCAGAGTGGTCAATTGAAAAGTTGTGGAGGAAAAACCGCCCGGCAGGCGCATCGCGCGGAGGGGCCAGGATGAGTTGACGGCTCGGCGGAGCCAATCGGCGAGTTGGGCGAGGACGCGGACGGCGTGCGTGCCGTCGATGTGAGGCACGTCATAGAAGGCGTCTTCCGTTCGATTGACGGCAGGGGGCGATCACGGCCGTGTCGCCGAGAGGAGTTCGCGGGTACGCCTTATCGGTAGGGGCGGAAGCCCTGCGGCAGTGCGCGTGGCACGTAGCGTGCGAGCTCGCGCGGC
>JANOAW010000937.1:0-4520 GCA_031411355.1 Hyphomicrobiaceae bacterium
CGTGACGGAGAGGCCCGCAAAGATGCCGCGTTCCTCGGGGCAATAGCCGATGCCGGTGCGGGCGATCGTGTCGGGCCGCAGAGCGATGGCCTCGCGGGTGCCGATCATGATGCTACATTGCCGCCGCGGCACGAGACCCATGATGCTCTTCATGGTTGTGCTTTTGCCGGCACCGTTGCGCCCGAGCAGCGAAACGACTTCGCCCGGCCTGACCTCGAAATCGACCCCGTGCAGGGCATGGCTCTCGCCATACCAGGCGTGCAGGTTCTTGACCGTGAGCAGAGGCGCGTCAGCCATGTTCAGCCCCGAGATACGCCGTTTTCACTTGGGGGTCGGCCGACACCGTTGCGTAGGTACCCTCGGCCAGAATGCGGCCTCGGCTCAACACCGTGATCTGATCGCAAAGCCCGGCGACGACTGACAGATTGTGCTCGACGATGACGATGGTGCGACCGACGCGGACCCGTTCGACCAGCGCGACGATGCGGTCGACATCGGCGCTGGCCATGCCCGCCGTCGGCTCGTCGAGCAGCATCAAGCGTGGTTCGAGCGCCAACGTGGTCGCGAGTTCGAGCGCGCGCTTGCGGCCGTACGGCAGGATGCCGGCGATGCCGTCTGCGAACGCCGTCAGGCCGACGTCGTCCAGTAGCGCCCGCGCACGATCTTCAAACACCGCGAGCGCGCGTTCCGAGGTCCAGAAATCATAATTCTCGCCGCGCCCGCGCTGCAGCGCCATGCGCACGTTCTCGAGCACGGTCATGGAGGGGAAGATGGCGGAGATCTGAAAACTGCGCACGAGTCCCAGCCGCGCGACAGCGTCGGGCGCCATGCCCGTGATGTCGCGTCCGTCAAACCGGATGCTGCCGGACGTGGGTTGCAGGAACTTGCTCAACAGATTGAAGCAGGTCGTCTTGCCAGCACCGTTCGGGCCGATCAGAGCGTGGATCGACCCCTCGCGAACGCTCAGGTTCACGCTGTCGACGGCGGCGAACGCCCCGAACCGCTTCGTCAGTCCGTTGGTTTCGAGAATTGCGCGGTGCAAAAGAGCCCCCAGGATGAGCAAGCGGTGATCAGACACGCGCGCTCGACGCGCGTTCGAGCATGAGGTCGGCAAGCATCTTTCGGGCCCGGCCATAGTCACTCTTGCCGCTCTCGGCTCGCGGCAGGTCCGGCACCGCGAAAATCATCTTGGGAACTTTGTAGGGCGCGAGGTCCGTTCGCACGGCGTCCTTGATGCCCCGCTCGTCGAAGGCGACGTCGCGCGTTGCCGTGACGAGCGCCGCGACCATGGCGCCGAAGGTCGGATCCGGCATGCCGACAACCATCGCATCGTCGACGCCGGGCACACGTTTCAAGGCTTCCTCGACTTCCTCGACGAACACTTTCTCGCCACCGGTGTTGATCACGAGACTGCCCCGCCCGATCAGTTCCAATGTGCCGTCGGCATGAATGCGCCCCCAATCTCCGGGGATGGCGTAACGCTCGCCGTCGATGGTTCGAAACACCTCGGCCGTCTTTGCGGGGTCGCCGAGATAGCCTGTCGGCAATGGATAGGAGCGCGCGACGAAGCCTTCCCCTGGCTGTCCTCTCGGCACGATCCGGCCGCTGTCGGAGATCAGCACGGTCGATGGTGCCGGATCGAAACGCCCCGTCGGCAGTGCCCGATCCTTGGTCATGATGGCATAGCCCAAGCCGGCGGCTTCCGAGGCGCCGAGAACGTCGAGCAAGGTCAGCCACGGCATATGGCGGAGAAAGCCGTCCTTGACTTCCCGGCTCCACATCAGGCCGGCGGAGCTGATCAGCCGAAGGCTCGACAGGTCGAATGTGTCAGGCGCCGCATCGAGAGCTTGCAACATAGGCCGTGCGAAAGCGTCGCCGACGATCAGCACACGGCTTACCTCGCGCAGACCGACCGTCGTCCAGAGTTCCACCGGATCGAAGCGATGACCGGCGAGAATGATGCTGGTCCCCCCGGAGATCAATTCCGAAAGCGTGGCATTGATGCCTGCGCCGTGCATCAACGGGCAGGCGGGCAACACGCGCCCCGGGCTCGCGTTGTCTCTCACGTTGGCCGCGTGTTCGTCGAGACTGGTCGGCCGATGGCGCACCACGGGCGCCTCCATTTGTGCCGATCGGACGGCTTTGCCCGGCCAGATGACGCCTTTCGGGCGCCCCGTCGTTCCGCCGGTGTAGAGCAGGAATGGATCGGACGCGTCGCGCTCGATCGACAGCCGACTGCCGTCGCCATGGCCTGCCAGCTCGTCGAATGAAGCGGCCTCCGCGCTTTGTCCGATCGAGACGAGGCGCAGGTCGGCAAATCGCGCGCGCAGAGCCGCGGCCTCGAGCGCAAACTCGACCTGATGGATGAGCAGCCGGGCGCTACTGTCGGCCAACACGTAACCGATTTCGTCGGTGGTGTAGCGGTAGTTGACGTTGACCGGGCACAGGCGGGCTTTCAAGCAAGCGACGAAACTCTCGATGTAGGCGGGATCGTTGCGCGACAGGATCGCCACGCGATCGTGTGGTTCCAGCCCCATCGCGAGAAATGCCCGCGCGAGCCTGTTGGTGCGCCGATCGAGATCGCCCCAGCTGACCACGCGATCACCGTGCACGATGGCCTGCCTGTCCGCTGGAACGACGGCTGCGACGGCATCGAACATATCACCCAGATTCCACATGACCCGCCTCCACGCCTGCGCCCACATGCCGTGGGCTCAATGTCTCAGTGCGGCCGCACGATAGCGATGGCTATTCGTGATTTTCATATACCTGATAATCGCCCACGACCTCGCGCAAGTGCGGACAGGAGCCGACGACAAGCGCAACATCTCTCCGACGACACCAGCTCGGAAAGGCCCGGTAGTCTCGATGCCGACGACAGCCATCGTCACAGGTGCCGCACGCGGCATAGGCCTCGCGATCGCGAACCGGCTTGCGCGCGACGGCTACGACGTGGTCGCGACGGACCTGTCGGTCGACGGGCTCGCGAGCGAGGTCGCGCGTCATGCGGCCGCCGCTCGATCGTTCCGGGCAATTGCCATGGACGTCACGGATCGCAACGCCGTTGCAGCTGTCGCACGCGCGATCGGCCCAGTCGGTGTGGTCGTCAACAACGCCGGCATCGCAGCCCCGATGATTCCGTTCGAATCGCTTGATCCGTCAGCTCTGCGCCGGGTCGTCGCCGTCAATGCCAAAGGCACATTCATCGTCGCGCAGGAAATGACGCGCGGCATGGCGCCCGGAGGCCGCATCGTCAACATCGCCTCACGCGGTTATCTCGGCGGCGCGGGTGCGGCGCACTACGTCGCAGCCAAAGCCGCCGTCGTCGGGCTCACGCGTGCCATGGCGGTTGAATTGCGCTGGCAGGGCATCACCGTCAACGCGGTTGCCCCGGGCATGGTCGATACGCACATGATCTCGGATTTCACGGCGCGCGAAATGGCCTCGCTTTTGAAGCGCGAGCCCTCGGGTCGGGCAGCCAGTCCCGACGCGATCGCAGACGTGGTCGCATTTCTGGTGTCGCCCGCTGCCGCCTCCGTGAACGGACAAGTCGTTTTCGCGGACGGTGGCAAAACCGTGGGGATGCCGACGCTATGAGCCCCTCCAGCCTGCTCCTGTTCGGCCGTGATCGTCCGTTCGGTATCGAGATCGCCGCGGCATTTATGACGCGCGGCAACCTCCACGCAGATCGCACCGGCACCGAGCCCATCGACATCTTGGTGATCAATCGCCCGGTAACCGCCTCGAGCCTCCGATTTGACGCCGTGACGGACGTAGACTTTGAGGCCGCCATGACCGACATGGTCTACGACATCGTCGACATCGTGCAGGCATCTCTGCCTCGTTTGGCGTCCGGCAGTCGCGTCGTGCTCGTCGGTTCACGCGGCTTTCTCGGTGCCTGGGGCGGCGTACACCTGATGGCTGCCAGTGCGGCTCTCGCCGGCCTTGCCCGAACGATGGCGCTCGAACTCGCCGAGCGCGGCATCGCGGTCAATCTCGTCGCAGCCGGCTTGATCGGCACACCCTGGGATACGCCGACCGCCCGACGGCAGGTGGCTGCCACGGTGTGCATGCTGGCTGAGCCCGAGACGGGTCTGGTCGGCGAGACGATCATCGTCGACGGTGGACGCAGCCTGCGCATGAGCGAAAGTCGAAACCAATGACAGCTACATCGCCCCAGAGCGCGAACACGACCCATCGCCCTCCGACCATCGATGCGGCCTGGCTCGGCCGGCATACCGAACCGATCATCGATCCCGAACGCCCGATCATCGATCCCCATCATCACTTGTGGGCGCGAGAAACCCAGAACTACATGCACAGTGAAGCCGTGGCAGATTTCAGCAGCGGCCATCGCATCGCAGCGACCGTATTCGTCGAGTGCTGGTCCGGCTATCGAACAGTCGGCCCGGAGCACCTGCGACCCGTCGGCGAAACCGAATTCGCAGCCGGCATGGCCGGACCGGTGCGGATCGGCAACGAGACGTGTGACGTGGTGGCCGCCATCGTCGGGCACGCGG
>JANOAW010000938.1:0-5725 GCA_031411355.1 Hyphomicrobiaceae bacterium
GAACGAAACACGAATACTACATTACGATGCGTCCCGCTTCGAGACTGCCGCCAATGAGGCGGGTGTCCACAAACCTGCGCGCCCAATGTTGTCCGCGAAATTGACACGGGTGACGGCGGCATCCACTCCAGCGCGCGCGACGCCGCAGAGTTTGCGCCACGTGCCGGTCGATGCGCGCACGTCCCAGGCCGCGGCCCCCCGCGCTCGCACGAGCGTGCCGATGTCGCGATATACGCGCCGCGCCGCGGCCACAGCCCACGCCGAGCGAAACGGCAGGTGTGGCAGGCCCGCTTGCGCCGACGCGTAATACCGGTCGGCATCGTCGAGCAGCCGTCGCACCACCGCGAACACGAGGTGGCGATTTTCCGGCGCCGTGAGAGTCTGCTCATTGAGGCCGTGTGCGGCCATGGCGTCGGCGGGCAGATAAAAGCGACCTTCGCCGGCATCTGCGATGACGTCGCGCGCGATGTTGGTCAGTTGAAACGCGATGCCGAGATCGCTGGCGCGCATCAGCACCGCGGGGTCCCTGGCGCCCATCACCATCGCCATCATGACACCTACGCATCCGGCCACATGATAGCAGTAGTCGTGCAACTCGTGCATCGAGCCGTAGCGCCGGCCCGCCGTCTCCATTTCGACGTCCATTTCCATGCCGCGCACGAGTTCGAGGGGATGCACCGCCGGGATGGCGTGCTTCAACACCACGCGCTGCAGGCCGACATAGACCGGCTCTGACGCGGCACCTTTGGTTGCGGCCAGTGTCTTCGCGCGCAGCTCATCGAGCACCTCGCGCGGTGGTCGGCGCACGCGCTGACGACCATAGCCGAGCACTTGCCCGTCGATCTCGTCATCGCAATGGCGGCACCAAGCATACAGCATGACCGCGCTCTCACGCGTATGCGCGTCGAACAGGCGAGCCGCACCGGCGAAACTTTTTGAACCCTGTGCGATGCGTGCGGCAGCCATGACGGCGATGGGATCACTCATGTCTCGTTCGCCCGCGCAAAGCGCCAACCGCTGCTGGCTGGAAACGACTGCAGCGCCGCTCCAATCGGGATCGGCGGTCGACCGATCATAATCCGCATCTGGTCGGCCAAAGTCAGTTGCGCGGCGTAGAACCGGCGGATCAACGGTTCAGGCAATCGATAGAAGCGTGACATGACCCCGATACGCTCATGTGGCGTCGCGCCGACGAACAGCATCCGGTTGAGCAAGCGAAAATAGCTACGGCGCCGCCAGACGTCGCGGCTGTACTGAGCCACCAATGCGGCGACGGTGGCCGACGTGAGCACGGGCACGGCGGCGATCGCGTCGGCGAGGCTCACAGCATCGGGCAGCGAATATCCCGTCGTCGGATGAAACAATCCCGCCCGCAGACCAACGCGTGGCAACGTCGCATCGCGCGACCAGAACACGTCCATATCGCCGGCCAGCACGATCGGCAGCACGCCGGATTCCTCGCGCACATCTCGCGCGATCTGCCACCCTTGAGCTGCGGCGTATCTGTCGATGCCGCCGCGCAGATGCGTCAGGTTGAGATCCGGTCGATCGGCATAGTACGTATCTTCGATCAGCAGTCGTTGCGCGTCGAGCGGTAGCGAATAGACAAAGCGATACCCGTCGTCCTGCGAGACGGTCGCGTCCATGATGATCGGCCATTCCAGCCCATGCGGCTCAACCGTTTCGACTTCGCGGCCGATGAATTTCTGATAGCCGAGCGCGAGGGCCGGATCGGCGCGTGGACCGCGTCCATCGATCACGCATGGCGCCGTCACCGTCGACTGATCAGCGAGCGTGACCCGATCAGCCGCCATCACGGCGACACCCACGCCGAAGCGAATTCGGCCACCGAGTTCGGCCTGCAGCACAGCGTCGAATCGATCCGACGTCACCGAGCAATACCCCGTATCGAGGACCCGGCGATGTTCCGGAAACCGCACCTCTTGCCGGGGCCAGCGATGCTCGACATAGCGCGCCAGCCAGACATGTTGTTCGGCACTGATGTCGGTGTCGTGGAACGACCAGGTGTGATTGCCGCCGAGGCGAGGCCCCTGCTCTATCACCAGGACGCTGATCTCCGGTCGCAACGCCGACAAGCGGTCGGCGATCAGACCATTCGCCAAGCCGCCGCCGACCAGGATGACGTCGTGATCACTCATCGGATCTCATAGCCCGCGATCGCGACCGCCCGCCCTTCGGCGATCGAGCGCTCCCCCGCGAGCCCGATTGCGACCGCCTTCAACCCATCTTCGATGGTCACTTCGACTGGCGCCCCGTCCAGAACCGCACGCCGAAAGCCGAGATGTTCATAGTACGTCGAGCCGTGATGGTTGCCGGCCTTTAAAACCGCCGCATCGACTTCGACCGCACGACGCACTGGTTTTTGTGTGACCCTCGGCGAAATCTCGATTTCGGCGTGCCGTTCACGGCCCTCGTCGGGCCAATGGCTGCCGGCCACCGGAATATACGCCTGCACGCGGGCGAGATCACCTGTCGCGGTTATCTCTTCTTGGAAATACGCGCCTTCCGCGAACATGCAGAGATCGAGTGACGCCCGCACCCCATTGGCGAACTCGACCACCACAAAGGCGTTGTCGATGATATCGGGCCGTCGGCCGTTGTAGCGTTCGTCGCGATGATTGACGTCGGCCGCGCCCGACGCGAACACGCGCACCGCCTCGCTCCCGATGATGAAGCGCATCAGATCGAAGAAATGGCAGCATTTCTCGACCAATGTTCCGCCCGTGCGCGCATTGAACCTGTTCCAATCACCGACTTTGGCCAGAAACGGAAAGCGATGTTCGCGGATCGAGAGCATGCGCAAGCGACCGATGGAGCCGGCGCGCACCTCGCGCACGAGTTCTTGTAACGGGGGCATGTAGCGATATTCCATCGCAGTCCAGACCGGCGCCTTGTGTGCCTTGGCGGCGGCGGCGAGCGGCCGAATGTCTTCGGCTCGCGTCACGACGGGCTTCTCGCACAGAACCGGAAACGCGGTCCGCGCTGCGAAAATATCGTCAAGTATGGCTTTGTGGGTGTCGTTGGGACTGGCGATGATGATCGCATCGATCAGCCCCGACGTGAGCAGCGCGTTGTGGTCGTCGAACCGTTTCGGCGCGCCGTTCAGGCAACTCGCAATTTCGTCGGCGCACAGATCCTGCGACGCGGCCACAGGGTCAGCAATGGCCGTGACCAGTGAGCCTGGGATAAGCGCCAGATTGCGCACGTGCTCTCGTGCCATCAGGCCGCAGCCGATGATGCCGTAACGGAGCGGAGTGGCAATGTTCGGCACGCGATCGTTCCGCCAGAGTGATATGAGGCTGCCTAAGAACACCAGGGATGGGGATTTGTCACCATGGCCCGTCGACGCTTGGCCCGTCGACGCTTGGCCCATCGACGCTCAGAGGCCGATGTCGTGCACGGCCCGGCTGTCGGCAGGCGCCTGCTCGCGCCGCTCTGTCAACCCGTAGTCGCGTGCCACCGCGGCGATCCGCAGTCGGTAGTCTTGAAAAATGCCGGCGCGGCCAGCTGTCTGGGTGGTGCGGTGTCGGGCATGACAGCGCCAGCCGGAAACGGCGTCCTCGTCGCGCCAGAACGATAAGGACAGCACCTTGTCGGGGTTCGTCAGGCTCTGGAACCGCTCCACGGAGATAAAACCCGGCATCGCCTCCAACTCGGCTTTGAGGCTCGCCGCGAGGGCAAGATAGTCGCCTCGGTGCCCTTCTGCAGGGATCACCTCGAAAATCACGGCGATCATGGCGACACACGCGGTGCGTGCGGCGTTGAGACCAGCTTCAGGAATGTCCGATCCTCGCGCAGCAGGAATTTTTCCCGGTTCGCGAACTCGAAGTTGGCACGTCCGATTGGATCTTCGGCAAGGCGCGCTTTGTAGTTTTCGTAAGCGGCGAGGCTTTCGACCGAATATATCCCATAGGCCAGAGTGGTCGAGCCTTCGTGAGGTGCGAAATAGCCGATGAGATCCGCGCCACAGCGAGGAATGGCTTGGCCCCAGTTGCGGGCGTAGGCCTCGAATGCGGCTTTTTTTGTGGGATCGATATGATAGCGGATGATGCAGGTGATCATGACTTGGACCTCGTGAAGACACAGGTCTCTCGATAACGCCGATGGCCTGCTCGATGCTTCGGGCCCGGCCGAAGTGTCGCGGAACCCTCACTCTATTCGCTTGGTACCGACGATCTCCAGCCCGTAGCCCTCGAGGCCGACGTAGACGGACGCCGGCGAGTTCGACAGCAACGTCATCTGACGTACGCCGAGATCACGCAGAATTTGCGAACCGATGCCGGTCTCGATCTGCCGGCGTTCACCACTCTTCGCCACGGCCGCCGGATTGTTGCGCTCGGTCAACCACTGCGACAACGCCTTGGGCTGTAGATCGCGGATCAGCACGATGACGCCGCGCTCCTCCTTGGCGATCATCTCCATGGCGCGCTTGAGCAGCGTATCGCGGCCCATGTCCGCCGGGATGCCGAGCATGTCACCAGGCAAGCTGGTGGCGTGAACGCGTACCGTGATCGGACCGGGCGTCGACAGGTCGCCTTTGACCAGGGCCACGTGCTCGACCGGATCGACCGTTGTTTCGTAGACATGCATCGTGAATTCACCACCGAATGCACTGTCGACCAACGCTTTGGCGACGGGCTTGACGATTCGGTCGTGGCGAAGCCGATGAGCGATCAAATCTTCGATGGTGCCGATCTTCAAACCGTGCCGCTGCGCGAACGGGACCAGGTCCGGCATACGCGACATGGTGCCGTCGTCGTTCATGATTTCACAGATCACGCCAGCAGGCGACAAGCCAGCCATCCGACAGAGGTCGATGCTGGCTTCGGTATGTCCGGCGCGAACCAGCACGCCGCCTTCGCGCGCGATCAACGGAAATACGTGACCGGGCGAAACGATGTCGGTGTGATCCTTGGTCAGGTCGATCGCTGTGGCGATGGTGCGCGCGCGATCCGCGGCCGAAATGCCCGTCGCGATGCCCTCTCGAGCCTCGATCGAGACCGTGAACGCAGTTCGCATCCGCGCCTTGTT
This sequence comes from Hyphomicrobiaceae bacterium, assembly GCA_031411355.1. GTDB lineage: Bacteria > Pseudomonadota > Alphaproteobacteria > Rhizobiales > Hyphomicrobiaceae > JABFRJ01. The sequence continues at coordinate 5,053 of JANOAW010000938.1, forward strand.
GTGCCGTGACATGGCCTCGAGACGGAGCTGTTCTCCGCGTTGCTCGGTGAGCGTCAGACAGATCAGGCCGCGGCCGTGACGCGCCATGAAGTTGATTGCGTCGGGTGTCGCCATCTGGGCCGATATCACCAGATCGCCCTCGTTTTCGCGGTCTTCGGCATCGACGAGGACAACCATGCGGCCATTGCGCAGGTCTTCGAGGATCTCGTCGGTCGACGAAATGAAACCCCGACCTTCCGAGTATTCGACGCGCTTCAAGTTTTGATGGGGCATGATGGGAGCTCACATGCAACGTATGACCTACCCGTCGATGTGCTCCCGCCATGCCGCAAACGTCAAGCAACAAGACAGCGATCAGGCCGACCGAATGCCTCGCGGATTATTTCTCTCGCGCTGTCATAGTGTTGCGGCTGGGCGTCAGCTCGATTTGGTCGAGCCGCCCGACCAAAGCCCACCAGCCGTCGGGCAATTGCTGGCGCACGATCGGCTCATACTGCATGCGAAGCGCCGTCGCGATGCGATCCAATACGCCATCCAGATCGATGTTCGTGGGGTGTACCTCTGTCATTGATATCCGCCTTGTGATGGTCCGATATCGTCCATATTTACATGGAATTCGGATCTTTTTCTGTTCTCTTCACAGGTAAAACACCAAGCGGTTCCGCATGTTCCA
>JANOAW010000939.1:0-5119 GCA_031411355.1 Hyphomicrobiaceae bacterium
GTCGGCCGGCGCCATGAAAGCGGTGGTCGTCGAATTGACACCCTCGTTCGAGGCCGCCACCGGGCATAAACTCGTCATCGACAACGATACCGCCGGCGGGCTCGCCAAGCGCATCACGGGCGGCGAAGCCTTCGACGTCGCCGTCATCACGCCGGGCGTCATCGATAACTTGATCAAGGAGGCGCGGATCGCGACCGGTTCGCGCATCGATCTTGCCAAGGTCGGCATGGGCGTGGCGGTCAAGGTCGGGGCGCCCAAACCGGATATCTCCACGCTCGACGCGTTCAAGGCGACATTGCTGGCGGCATCTTCGGTGACGTACATCGATCCCAAAGCCGGCGGATCGAGCGGCATTTATTTCGATCGGTTGATCGAGCGACTTGGCATCGCCGAACCCGTGCGCGCGAAAGCGAAGTTGATGCCGGGTGGCTATGTCGCCGAACTCGTCGCAAAAGGCGAAGCGGAACTCGCCATCCACCAGATCAGCGAGATCGTGCCTGTGGCCGGTGTGGTGCTCGTCGGGCCGCTCCCGCCGGAGATCCAAAATACGACGGTGTACGCAGGTGGCGTCTCGTCCGCGGCGCGCGATCCCGCCGCCGCGACGGCTTTGTTGCAATATCTGGCGAGCGCCGCGGCCAAACCGGTGCTGGCCAAAAAGGGTATGGACGGGATGTAATTCGTGTCGAGCGGATGCGCGGGACCAAGTTATGGCAAATCTTCAATCTGCGGCATCAAGCGATCTCCGGCATGCAGCCGAGCTGGCCTTGCCGACATTGCGCCAGTGGTCGGCCGAGGCTGAACTCGCGCGGCGCGTGGCGCCGCAATCGATAACGGCTCTGCAACAGGCGGGTTTCGCGCGGCTGTTGACGCCCAAGGTGCATGGCGGCGATGAGCGGCCGGTCAGCCACCAGATACGCGCGTGCATGATGACGGGCAGCGCCTGTTCGGCTTCGAGCTGGGTCAACATGGTGTGCGCGGCGCACACCTATGTCGCGGCCCGCTTTCCCATGCGTTGCCGCGAGGAGGTCTTCGGTCGGAGCCCCGATGTGCTCATTCCCGGTGCGCTCGCACCGCAAGGCCGTCTGGTTCGTATCGATGGCGGTTTCGAGCTGACGGGACGCTGGCACTACGGCAGCGGTATCGACCACGGCCCGTGGGTTCTGCTCGGCTGTCTCGGCGACAAAGCGGCCGACGGCTCGCGATCGCCACCGATGCACGTGTTGGTCCCGAAATCGGACATCACGGTTGACGACACCTGGTTCACGCTCGGCATGCGGGGCACGGGTTCGAAAGATCTCGTCGCAGCCGGTGTTTTCGTCCCCGCGCACCGCGCCATGCCGACAGCACCGATGTTCGATGGCGAGACAGCCGACCATGTGGAGCCACTGTATCGATTGCCGGTCATGGGCGGGCTCGCCTCGATGCTTGCTGGCACGGTGGTCGGCTTCAGTGATGCCGGGCTCGCGACCTTCATCGATGCGACTCGCGTGCGCCGTGAGGCGTATGCCGGGGCACACAAGGCCGCAAAGGTGGGTGTGCAGCTGCGCATTGCCGAAGCTGGGGGCGAACTCGCCGCGGCGCGCGCATTGGTGTTGGAGAATGGCCGTCTTCTCGATCGAGGTCTCGAACGCGGGCAGTTTCCGCTCCCGCTCGACGAGCGCATTCAGATCCGCTGGAACGCGGCTTACGCGGTGGAGTTGTGCCGGCGCGCGATCGAGCGGGTGTTCGCTGTTGCCGGCGCGCAGGCGATGTACGATGGCCATCCGCTGCAGCGCCTGCATCGCGATGTCACGACGGCGAGCCATCACGCCATCGTCGACTTCGACAACGTGTCAGAGATCAAGGGGCGGTTCGATCTCGGCTTGGACCACGTGGGTCTGATCTGATTTGACTCCCGCCGTCACCCCCGCCAAACGTCGGCCCATGACAGGCGGTCGATTCATCACATTCGAAGGTGGCGAAGGCGCGGGAAAATCCACCCAGGTGCGCCTCCTCGCCGAGCGCTTGACCGCGCGCGGTGTCACCGTTGTCGCAACACGCGAGCCGGGCGGCACGCCGTTTGCTGAGAAAATTCGCGAACTCGTGCTGACACCGGATACGGCGCCGACGGCGCCGTTGGCCGAGGCACTTGTGTTCGCCGCAGCCCGCGCCGACCATATCGAGCGTTTGATCAGGCCGGCCTTACAGCGCGGCGATTGGGTGATCTCGGATCGATTCGCCGATTCGACTCGCGCCTATCAAGGCGCCGGTGGCGGATTGCCGACGGCGACCGTTGCCGAGATCGAACGGATCGCCCTTAGTGGATTGGTCCCCCATCTGACCATCGTGCTCGATCTCGATCCAGCGGTCGGCCTGATGCGAGCCAATCAGCGCCGGGGCGCGCAAACACCGGGCACTTTCATCGGCGCTGATACGTTCGAGGGACGGCTGCTCGCGTTCCATCACCGCCTGCGTCAGGGCTTTCTCGATATCGCCGCAGCCGAACCCCAACGCGTCGCCGTCATCGACGGCTTTCAAAATCCGCTGGCGATTTCGGATGCGGTTTGGCAGCTGGTCGAAGACCGGCCCGGTTTTGGACGGGCCGCCTGATGGCCCGCGCGCCCGCGTTGCAAGAAATCGAGACCGAACCGGAAGCCGACCGGCTCGCTGACTTTCCGCATCCGCGTCGAACCACGACGCTGTATGGCCATGGAGGGCCGGAGAGCCTGCTTGCCGAAGCGGTTGCCGGCGGCCGCATGCACCACGGCTGGCTGATCAACGGTCCTGAAGGTGTGGGCAAGGCGACGCTCGCCTATCGCCTTGCGAAGCATCTTCTCGCAGCCCCAAGCGAACGCGATTCCCTGGTGCAGACGCTCGCCGTCGGCCCCGAGACTCGCGCTGCGCGCCAAGTGGTCGCGTTGTCCCATCCCGGACTTCTAGTGCTGCGCCGGCCCTACGACAGCAAGACCAAGAAGTTCGCGGCCTCGATCCCGATCGACGAGGTGCGCCGGCTGCGGTCATTCCTGGCGCATGCGGCGGACGAGGGTACGTGGCGCGTCGTCATCGTCGATACGGCCGACGATCTCAACATCAACGCCGCCAACGCACTTTTGAAGTCGTTGGAAGAACCACCGACGCGCACGGTGTTCGTGTTGTTGACGTCTGAGCCGGGGCGCCTGCTACCGACCATCCGTTCGCGCTGCCGAACGCTCGATATGTCGGCCCTCGCATCCGACGACCTTCGGCGTGCCGTCACGGCGGCCTTCGCGGCCGGCGACGTCAGTCCGCCCGCGTCGGACGACTGGAACCGTCTGGAAGAACTCGCAGACGGCAGCGTGCGCCGCGCGTTGACCATCGCTTCCTCGGGCGGAGTAAAGCTGTACGAGCGCGTATTCGGCCTCGTGTCGGCATTGCCACGCGTCGATTGGGGGTTGGTGCACGCGCTCGCCGACGAACTCGCCGGGGCTGCGGCCGAGCAGAAATTCGAAGCCTTCTTCGATTTCCTGACCGGGTTGTTGGCGCGACTGGTCAAAGCGCGGGCAACGGGCCGTGGTCGCGATGCCGACGTGCGCCTCGCCGATAAGCTGATTACAGATCACGCCTTGCCCGCCTGGGCTGAGGCTTGGACACTCATCCTTGCCGACAAGGCCGAGGCGATGGCCATCAACCTCGACCGCAAGACGCTGATACTCGCGACCATGGCCCGACTCGAGACGCTGGCGCGGCGTTAGTTCGACTTGGTGTGGACCTTGACAAACTGCCAATGGACGCCAGTATGTGCAATACACACTGTTTGATGGGCAATCATCGGACCAGGTTGCTGTCGACCAAATAGCGCCGGTGTATCCAGGCACAATAGCCGCTTTTCTCGAATTTTCGGCATCGATGTGCCGATGTGGACTCACATCAGAGGGACGGAAATGCAGAACTCCCCAGAGCAGGCGAAGGCTCCGAAATTCCTCTATGTGACAGCCTTCAGCGGCCAAGTTTTGAAAGTTCCTCTTAAGGATTATATCGACCAAGCTTATATCATGCAGCACCTGCTGAATGCCGGTGTATCGGTCAAAACCCTGGAGCATCTGACGTTCAGTACTGTCGAGCCGAACCAGCGCGCGGTGATGCGTTCGTCGTTTCCGAACCGTTATCAAGTCGAAAGTCGATTGAGTTCGCCGTTTCCACCGTTTCCCAAGCCGAAAACCGCCCTGACATGGCCATCGGTCTGGTCGAATGTGCAGGTGCGCAGCTACACGCCGTTGATCCAGATGCGGGCCTCGGGAGCACCGTTTTGTATGATCCGGAGCGATGGCGCACGCGTCAATCTGTGGAGTTATCCCGACACTGAATTCAAACATCGGCAACAGTGGGCTGAAATCGCGGATGGGAATGTCGGGCTGTTGTACGGTGTCGCTTGGAAGCAGCGTAACGTGCACACGTTACTTGAGGGAATGACCTACAAGCAACGTCTGGCGGTCACGCACGGCATGCAAGAAACCACGCAATATTCCATTTCAGCGACGCTGGGGGCGTCCGGGTTTGGATTGTCGGCGTCCTTGTCGGCAACGTTCGGGCAGTCTTTCGAGATCACGGAGTCAGAAGTGTTGACCGAGACGATCGTGGTCAAGGGACAACCGAACAAAACCAGCGTCATTTGCATCTGGCAATTGACGGACCTCTTTTACATCGTCAAGAAAAGACAGAACGGAAGTTATGATTTCATCGATCATTATGTCTTGAACATCGAGCGCCCCGGTAAATACGACGTCCAATATCACGCGGACCCGCTGTTTTTCGGCAACAACGAGCAGTCCGACGACGGACGACGCATCATGACGACACTCGTGCATGCCACCGAGACGACACAAATGGACGTCACCGAGTTTCATTCGTCAATACGCGACACCTCCCGCACCGGATCAGCCACGTGAGACAGCGAACCACAGTTCCGTGCATCGAGATTATTGCGCCCTTGTCTCCGCAGTATGCGAGCGAACTTTGCACGCTGGTGAAAACGACTATTCCGGTGCGCTTGCCGTTGGTCGAGGGGGCACATGTGTGGACGTCGCCGTGGGTAGAGATCGGCCATCTCACGGCTAAGCCCGCGGCTGCGGTCCATGGACGCTTGACCCTCTGGTACGCGTTC
>JANOAW010000940.1:0-1540 GCA_031411355.1 Hyphomicrobiaceae bacterium
CAGCGTTCGACGTTGAGCGTTGAGCGTTCCCATCCGCTCCTGCGACTGGAGTCCGTCGAAACCGATATCGGCGGCTCGCGCATCCTGCGCGGGGTCGTCTTGCCGACGCCGTTGCGGCCCATGAGGGCGACGACTTCGCCGGAATTTACCTCGAGGTTGACGCCGCGGAGGATGCGAGAGCCGCCGATGTCGGTCTCCACGGCGGTGACTTGGAGGAGGGCGCTCATTCGGAATGAACCACAGAGACACAGAGGCACAGAGAGCGATGGAAGAGGAGCAACGTTTTCATCGGTTGCCGTGTTTACCGCGGCCGAGGTAGACCTCGCGGACTTTGGTGTCGGACTGCACTTCGTCGAATTTTCCTTCGCAGAGAACGGTGCCCTGGTGGAGGACCGTGACTTTGCCGTCGCGGGCGATTTGTTTCACGAAGGCCATGTCGTGTTCGACGACGACGATGCTGTGCTTGCCGGCGAGGGAGAGGAGGAGTTCGCCGGTGCGATGGGTTTCGTCGTCGGTCATGCCGGCGGCGGGTTCGTCGACGAGGAGGACCTGCGGGTCCTGGGCGAGGAGCATGCCTATTTCGAGCCACTGTTTTTCGCCGTGCGCGAGTTTGCCGGCGAGCCAGTCGCGCTTCGCGTCGAGCCGGATGAGTTTCAGCAGTTCGTCGATACGGTCGCGTTGCTCGGAACTCGTGCGATGGAAGAGCGTCGAAAAGACGCCGCGCGGGCCCTTAAGCGAGAGGAGGAGGTTTTCCCAAACGCTGTGGTCGCCGTAGACGGAGGGGGTTTGGAATTTTCGGCCGATACCGAGGCGGTTGATTTCGTATTCGTTCAGAGCGGTGAGATCGGTGTCCCAGCCGAATTCGATTTTTCCGGTGTCGGGTTTGGTGCGGCCGGTGATGAGATCGAAGAAGGTGGATTTGCCGGCGCCGTTGGGGCCGATGACGGTGCGGAGCTCGCCGCGGTCGAGGTAGAAATTGAGATTCGTGATGGCCTTGAAGCCGTCGAAGGTCTTGTTCACGCCCTCGACGGTGAGGACGAGGTGGGTCTTTTCCTGGGCGGTGGTCATGACGCGACGGGAGCGGCGGTTTCGGCGGAGGCGGCGGTGCGACGAGTCCACCAAGTCTTGATACGGCCGGGGAGGCTGACGATCCCACCGGGGAGCAGGAGGACGACGATGATGAACATGCCGCCGAGGAAAAACAGCCAGAGGTCGGGGTAGGCGCGCGTGGCCCAGCTCTTCAGAGCGTTGACGACGATAGCGCCGATGACGGGGCCGACGAGCGTGCCGCGGCCGCCGACAGCGACCCAGACGACGGCCTCGAGGGATTTGTCGGGCGTCATCTCGGAGGGATTGATGATGCCGACCTGCGGGACGAAGAGGCAGCCGCCGACGCTGGCGATGAGGGCGGCGAGGACGAAGATGAAGAGCTTGAAGTGGGCGGTGGCGTAGCCGCTGAAGAGCGCGCGGTTCTCGCCGTCGCGGATGGCTTGTTGCACGAGGCCGAACTTCGTGCCGCTCAGCCAACGGCAGCCGACGT
>JANOAW010000941.1:0-1554 GCA_031411355.1 Hyphomicrobiaceae bacterium
CGCCGCCCATCAACACGTCGAAGCGGTGCTCCTCGATGGCCTCGAGCAGCGCCACCGTCTGATGGCCGTTGCGCGATTCGAGCGGGTGGCTCAGGCGCACCGTGCCGCGCGCGATCGAGTCCTCGAGGTGGCCGACGACGAGGCGCTCGCCCATCTCGGCGATGCGCCGGTCGCGGAACTCGATCACTTCGGGGAAGTTGTGGCCGGTGTCGACATGCAGCAGCGGGAAGGGCAGGCGGCCTTCGTACTGCCCGCTGGCGTTCTTCTTCTTGAACGCCTTCTCGGCCAGCCGCAGCACCACGCACGAGTCCTTGCCGCCCGAGAACAGCAACGCCGGCCGCTCGAACGCGGCGACGGTCTCGCGCAGGATGAAGATGGCTTCTTCCTCGAGCCAGTCGAGGTGGGTGTGGTCGAGCTCGGGCAGCAGCTGCTCGACCTTCAACGGGGCATTCATGCGTGGGCTCCGATCATCGAAACTTGGGGGGCGGCGGCGTCTTCGTGCACGTGCAGGCCGCATTCCTTGGCGCCTTCGGCCTCCCACCACCAGCGGCCGGCGCGGAAGTCCTCGCCCACCGCGATCGCGCGGGTGCAGGGCGCGCAGCCGATGCTCGGGAAGAACTGGTCGTGCAGCGGGTTGTACGGAACGTCGTTGAGCGCGATGTACTGCCACACGTCGGCCCAGCTCCAGTCGGCGAGCGGGTTGAACTTGGTGCGGCCCTTGTCGTCGAGCTCGCTGAAGCCCACCGTGCCGCGGTCGTTCGATTGCTCGCGCCGCATGCCGGTGACCCACGCGCTGCGGTTGTTCAGCATGCGCGACAGCGGCTCCAGCTTGCGGATCGCGCAGCAGCCCTTGCGCAGCTCGATGCTCTCGTACATCGCGCGTTCGCCGTGATTGCGCACGAAGGTCACGACCGATTCGTTCACTGGCTTGTAGACTTCGACGGAGAGCGCGTAACGCGCCTCGATGCCGCCGATCAGCGCCACCGTCTCGGCGTGCAGCATGCCGGTCTCGAGCGTACCGATGGCGATCGGCAGATCGTGACGTGCGATCAGGTCCGTGATCACCATGTCTTCGGCGCCCAGGCTGGTCGCCTGCACGATGCGCATCGGGTGCTCGGCGGCGGCGCGCTGCATCAGCGCGAGCGTGTTCGCGACGCGCGCGTCGAAGCCCGGCGTCTCGCGCGCGTACAGCGCGACGGCGCTCATATCGAAGCCCCGGCGTGCATGAACTCCTCCTGCGCGCGCGCCAGCGCATCGCCGGTGCCGGGCGGCTTCGCGAACAGCGGCAACGGGTCTTCGGTGCCGCCCTGGTAGTAGCCGGGGAAGAAGGTCAGCGCGCGGTGCGCGGCGTCGAGCGACTGGTCGGCGCGCAGCACGACGGCATCGAAGCCGGTGCGCGCCATCAGCAGCACCATGTCGACCAGCGCCTCGCCGGTCGCGCGCACTTCGCCGGCGTAGCGGTAGCGCATGCGCAGCGTGTGCGCCTGGCTGTAGGCGCGGCCATCGATCCACTTCGGGAAGCTGAGCTGCACGAGCGCCAGGCGCGGCAGGTCG
>JANOAW010000942.1:0-4773 GCA_031411355.1 Hyphomicrobiaceae bacterium
ATCTCGCGCGTGATGGCTTCGCGGTGCGTGCTGATACGAGCGGCGAATTCAGCGTGGGTCGGCGCGGACCGTAACTTGATTCCCGATGGTGTCGCCTCACCGACGGATTGAGCGAGCCGCAGCAATTCCGCGTGCAAGCGACTGTTCACGGACATGGTCGAGAATTCGAATACGCGGGCGGTCAACGCCCTGATATTTCTCGCGATCTGCTCGAGAACGCACAAAGCGAAATCAGGCTCGGTGCGGACGAGGTCGAGGAAAATTTCGGCTGGCATCGCGGCCACCGTACACTGCTCGACGGCCTCGACGGCAACGGCGCGCGGTTGACCGTCGATGGCCTGGACTTCGCCGAACATCTGGCCGACGCGCAGGTCGCCGAAGCCGACCATGGTTCCCGACGCCGCATAAACCAGCGACCTGGCGCGCCCGGCCGTCAGAAAGTTGACGTTTCGTGACACGTCCTCGTGCGCAACGATCAAACCGCCAGCCGGAACGTCCCGCCACGCGCATCTGGTTGCGATCACGGCCGCCCGTTCAGGGGGCATGCGTTGGAAGACTTGGACGTTTTGAAGGGATTTGCGCATGGCCAAATGTCTGAAGACGGTACATCGAAAATAGACGCGTGACGCCAAGCCGGTGAACCTTGCGGTTCAATGTGGTGAGTTTGTGTCTGGACCAGTGCTGCTCAAACGAGCACAGGCCTAAACTCCTGACGAACGCGTTCGTTCCGCCTGACGGACGGTGTGTGCGAGCATGGTCACGGCAAACACCGAGCCAAGCGTCACGACCGCCGAAACCGCGAGCGCCCATTCGGCACCGGCTCGATAAATCAACGCCGCAAAGAGTATGGGCGCAACCGCGTTGCACAAGCTCTGAGGCAGTGCGATCCGGCCCATCGTCGCGCCGTAGGTTTCAATGCCGAACAGGCGCAGCGGCAGCATGCTGCGTGCGATCGTGTAGAGGCCATGTCCGAGGCCATAAAAAATCGCGAGCCAGGCAGCCGTTGTCCACGACAACCCGGACATGAACACGATCGCGAAACCGAGCGGAGCCAACGCGACCGACAGCAGGGCCGTGACCATGATGGGATAGCGGCCTGCCAAGGCAAATTCGAACATGCGCGACAGCGCTTGACACGGCCCCGAGAACATCCAGGCGGCGATGGCCGCTTCCGTCGACAAACCGGAGCCGCGCAGGATGTCGATCGACTGCATGTTGAAGCCCCAGACCAACATGCCCTCGAAGCAACTCCAGGCGACGATGAGCCAGAATGCCCGCGCGTGCAGGTGTTCGGGGATAATTCCCGTCCAGGGCGTGTCCGACGTTTCCTGGCTCGGCTGGCGTTCTGGTCGGACCGGGGGAAGAACCGACAACAGGATCGGCAGAGCCACGAGCAAATGCAGAAGCGCGAAGATGAGCAGGGTCATACGCCAACCGACGTGCGCATCGATCCAGGCGGTGAGGGGTAGAAACAAGGCCGACGTGGTGCCACCGACGATCGACAAGCCCGTCACCGCACGACGCGCATTGGACCCGGCGATCATAACCGTGGCGGGGACCACGACGTTCGACAGGCCCATGGCCACGTAGGCGCCGAAGCACACCCAGCCGAGCCAGAACAGCAGCGGCCCCGTCGACACGGCCATCAACGTCAGGGCGACTGCGCCGAGCAACGACCCCGCCGCCATCATGTCGCGCGGGCCGTGCCGGTCGAGGTGGCGGCCGCACAATGGCGACAACGCACCACTGATGATCAGCATGATCGTGATGCCGGCAAAAATACTCTCACGCGCGAGCGCGAGATCGTCGGCAATGCGGACGCCGAGCACGGCCATGGCCGAAAAAGACGTGCCCCAACCGACCATCTGCGTGACGCCTAGTCCAAAGACAGCCGGCACGAGATGGCGCGGCGTCACATCGCTCGCACGTCCTTGCTCCCCATCCATCGGTCCCTCCATGGGATCGAACGGTAGGGGTCGGCGACGATACCGACCATGCGACTTCCTGCACGGGAGCCTTGCGGGTCAGATCGTGGACGGCGGGTGGATCCGTTCGAGACACCATGCCACCTGCCGCGTCTCGCCGGTGGCCCCGCGCAGCACAAGCTGCAGCGCAGCCTTGGCTCCCGATGCGCCGGCATAATAGATCGACGCTTCGATTGCGGGCACGATCGTATCGGCGCCGAACGACCATTTACTGCCGTCGCCGGCCGTTAAATGAATCGATCGGCGGTCGGGTGCTGGTTGTACGAATACCGAGGGATGCAGGTGGAAATGAATTTCGTACGGTGCGGGTGCGGGCGAGGTCGCCTCCAGCCGGTCGACGCCGTCGAGCCGAAGGCCATCGGGGGAAAGGGTCAGGCGGCGATGATGGACGCAGCCGTGTCGAGCCTTGTAGCCGTCGAGGCTGGCATCGAACGTCATTGGGCCAAGATCGGGCTGATCGAGCGTGGTGCGGACGAAGCCGGCGCGGCCGCCGACCAGGGGTGCCGACGATGTTCCCGCGAGAACCAGGGTCGAATGGGCTGACGTGGCGCGCATGTTCGGCTTTGCGGGCTTGTCGGTGCCGGCTCCGCAATTGACGATCAGCGCGACGGCACCACAGCCGAATTCGAACGACACCGCACCAGCAAACGGCGCTTCGCCCGGCAGCGACTCATTGCCGGGTCCGGTGTCGATGAGAAGCACGGAGCGCCCGGCGTCGAGGCGCACGTAGCCGCTGTCGGTTGCCTGCGACAGGTTAGGTGCCCCCTGAGCCTGCTGGCGCAATACGGTCGAGACATCGGCAATCGACGTCGCTCCCATGCCGTTGAAGCGGGCGAGCGAACGGTCCGGCATCTGCAGAAACCGCAACATGGACGTCAGGCGAGACACAGTCTCGGTCAGGGCTTCCGGCACCGCCCTCTCGGACACGAGATAGAGCCGCTTCAACGGAATGAGATCGAGCGCCAGGTCGAGGACGACAGCCGGGTTGCGCGAGACGTGTCCACCGTCGCGATGAACCTGGCGGCGAAGTTCGGCCATCAGCTTGCGTTCGCAGTCGGCGATGTGGGCATCGCTTTGTCCGGTGGAGAGGGCGAACTCCACCAATGCGATGTGGGCGAAAATGCGCGCCTCTGTCATCGGCATGCGCTTCACGTCACGCGCGAGCGCCGCCACTTCGTTGGCGACGAGGTCCATCACCAAGTCGAAATCCTGCACAGCGGCCGTCGCCAAGCCAGCGTCGGCATGTGCCAGGAGAGAAAGGACGCGTCGTGCCATGACCGCCGGCTCGGCTGCGATGGCCGCGTGGCGGGCCGGGTGCCGCGACCAGGCGATCAATGACGACCGAATCTGTTGCTCCGCCATTTCCGAGCGCGCGGCATCGAGATGGATCAACCAGCCGAAGCCGAAAACGTCGCGCGCCTTGGCCGGTTCATCGAGCGCGACCGTGAACAGATCGCGTCGCCCGAATGTGAGCAGGCCGGACGGCAGGTTGAGTGAGCCGGCGGCGAACTCGGCGGCGACTGTCGGGTCGACCGTGCGCAAGGTGGGCGGCACATGCCTGAACTGGTCCAAGGTCGCCCTGCGGCGCCGGCCAAGACCGATTGCGGCGCGCACCGATTGCGCGACGGAAAGGAGTGCCATGAGTGCCGCCATGACTGAGCCCGAGGAGACGTTCCGGTTAAGCCTAGTCTCCTGCGAGAGCAACGTGCGGCATCAGACCCCTGTGGATCATGTGGACACGTCGAACGAGACCTTGACGTCACGTCGGAAATCAGCCGCGCCCGCGATACGGTTGCACACCTTGATCCGGCAGCCACACGCCGGTGGGACAAGCGCCCGTTTGCCAAAACACGTCGATCGGCATGCCGCCGCGGGGATACCAATAGCCGCCAATGCGCAGAAATCTCGGCGCCAGCAGACCAGCGATACGGCGACCGATGCCGACGGTGCAATCTTCGTGGAAAGCTCCGTGATTGCGATGCGATTGGAGAAACAGCTTGAGCGACTTGCTCTCGACCAGCCATCTGTCGGGAATATAATCGATAACGAGATGGCCGAAATCGGGCTGACCCGTCACCGGACAGAGCGAGGTGAATTCTGGACAGACGAAGCGGGCGACGTAATCGACGTCGGGGTGTGGGTTGGGCACGCGCTCGAGGTGGGCCGAGGCGGGATCGGTCGGGATCGGCACATGGTGGCCGAGTTGAGACACCGCTGGCGGGGCCGTGACGGACATTGCAGAAATCTCCGATTTGTAAAGCGCAACGAGATGGCGCGCTGGAGCCCGGCTTAACGGCAAAGGCGCTGAACGGGTAGGATAAAAACGGATCGTGCCGATGCGTATCCGCTTATTTACCTCGCACAGGTATGCCTGAAGGACCTCAAGCTTCGATCCTGGTTGTCCCATGAGAAACGCGCCGCAGCCGGCTCGCCAGTTCGGCGCTCGCAACAGTGTTCGGGCTCCGGTCGCCAAGTCGCGATTGCGTGCCGAAGCGCCGGTCGTCCCACAGCGCGCCATTCGATCAGGTTCGCGACAACTGACGGACGATCAGCCACGGGCTATCGCCACGCCCTCGGCCGAGCCGTCGACATGGTCATGGCGCAGCAAATTCAAGAGCTATTTCAAGGCCGTGATGTCGGCGATGATGGCGCTCGCGGTCATGTTCGCCTTCGTCGGCGGTCATGATGCGGTGTCCACATCCGCACTGCGCCTGCAAACTTTCGTTCCAATCCTGGTCTTCTGCGTCCTCCTGGCGCCCATGGTGGCGCCAGTGATCTTTGGATTGGC
>JANOAW010000943.1:0-7882 GCA_031411355.1 Hyphomicrobiaceae bacterium
GATGCCGACGCGAGCGCGCCTGACGCGGCCATGGGCCAAGATCTGGGTCAACACGTATTGCGCCGTATTGACGGCGACCGCGAAGCAGATGTTCTGCGCGCCCATGATCATCGCGGTGTTGATGCCGATGATCTCGCCCGCCGCGTTGACCAGCGGCCCGCCTGAGTTGCCAGGGTTGAGCGATGCGTCGGTCTGAATGAGGTCCGCGATCAAACGGCCGTTCGCGGCGCGGAGGGACCGTCCAACCGCGCTGACGATGCCGGCTGTCACGCTCGATTCAAAACCCAGGGGATTGCCAATGGCGATGGCGATCTGGCCGGGCTTCAGAACCTTGGAATTGCCGAGCCGAACGGCGGGCAGGGTTTCGGTGGTTTCCGCGCGCAGGACCGCCAGATCGGTATCGGGATCGCGGCCGAGGACGCGAGCCGACGCCCGTCGTCCATCACCCAGCGTCAATTCGATGCCATCGGCACCATCGACGACATGATTGTTCGTCAGCACCAGACCGTCCGGTGACACGATCGCACCAGAGCCGGTGCCGTGTGCAGCGCGTCCGTTGCGGGCCCCGCGGACGCGGATATGGGCCACCGCCGGGGCGACGCTCTCGACCACGCGCGTCACCGTTCGACTGTATGAATCGAGCAGCGCCCCGTCGTCCGCACTGGCAGTCAGCGGCACGTCGGCGGTCTCAGCCCCACTGAGCGCCGCCCCACTTGAAGCAGCCCAACCGAATGAACCATTGGCGATCGACGTGGCGAAACGCTGAAGCATGAGCGACCTCGGATCCGTGGACAAGCCTGATGACCGATGCGCATATGGGTGTGTCTGACCCGGGCGGGAAGGGCTTGCTCTGCCTGGTTCGACTGTGGCCTCCCAGCGGCTCTTAAGCGCCCGGAATATCATGTTCGCACGCCTGCTCCTCACCCGTTCGCTCGATTTATGCTTCGTCCTCGCGGCGGTGTCGGTCCTGGCGTTTCTGATGATCCGGCTGATTCCTGGGGACGCCGTCGCGATCATGCTCGGCGCAAATACCGAGATCACGCCGGAAGCACTGGCAAATTTGCGTCGTCGGCTCGGCCTCGATCAACCCTTCTATTCGCAATATTGGGTTTGGTTGCGCGGCGTCCTCGGCGGTGATCTCGGCACGTCCATATGGACCGGACGGCCGGTCGCGAGCGAAATCGCAGCGCACGTCTGGCCGACCGTGCAACTGTCGATGCTTGCCTTGACCATCGCCGCCGCTCTCGCCGTACCGCTCGGCGTCGCCATGGCGCGGGCGCGCGGCAAGCGGGCGGAACTCGCCTTGCAGATCGGCTCTGTCGCCGGGCTGACGATCCCCTCGTTCTGGCTCGGCATCCTGATGATCCTCGGCCTGGCCACGCTCGCGCCGAGCCTGCAAGTGCTCGGTTATGTGCCGTTCACGGTCGACCCGCTCGGCTGCATCACGCGGCTCCTGTTGCCCGCGCTCGCCTTGGCGCTGCCGATCCTTGCCAACCTGGCGCGTCTCGTGCGGTCGGCGATGCTCGAGGCGCTCGGTCAGGATTACATTCGCACGGCGCGCGCCAAGGGACTGCCAGAGCGGCTCGTGCTATATCGCCACGCGCTGCGAAATGCGCTCATTCCCTTCGTCACCAGTCTCGGTATCATGACGGGATATCTGCTCGGCGGCGCCATCGTCGTCGAACAGGTGTTTGCCATCCCCGGCCTCGGCCGCCTCATCCTCGGCGCCATCGCAGAACGCAACTATCCCTTGCTGCAGGCGACGTTGCTGGTCGTCACCTCGGCCTTCGTGGTCATCAACTTCGCCGTCGACCTCGCCTATGCCGCGATCGATCCGCGGGTGCGTGGGCGCTGATCAGCACCGCGGCGAAGGCCGGCAAGGCACCAGAGCGACGCTGACGACGGCATTTACCGCCGCAGCGCTTCGACGACGCCGTTGGGCGTCGCGGTGACAACCACGCCAGCTGATTCCAGCGCCGCCTTCTTGCTGGCATAGCTCCCGCGTGATCCGACGACGATAGCGCCGGCATGGCCCATTTTCTTGCCTTCGGGAGCAGCCGCGCCGGCGATGAAAGCCGCGACCGGCTTCGTCATGGTGCGCGCATAGTCGGCCGCTTCTTCTTCCATCCCACCACCGATCTCCCCGACCAGCGCGATGCGTTTCGTGCGCGGATCGGCATCGAGCGCCTTCAACGCGTCGAGCGTGGTCGTGCCGATGATCGGATCGCCACCGATGCCGATGAACGACGAGATGCCGAGACCCGCCTGCACCAGGTTGAGGCACAGCAGCGTCCCGAGCGACCCCGACCGGGAGATGACGCCGACGTCGCCTGGCTGGAACACCTTCGGGTTGAAAGCCGGCATGAAGCCGACGAAGGATTCGCCCGTCGTGACGAGGCCCGCCGTATTGGGACCGACGACACGGCAACCACGCTCGGTCGCGGCCGCCAAGATGTACATGGTGTCGTGCACCGGAACGTGCTCGGTGAGGCAGACGAGTGTCGTCACGCCGGCTGCGATCGCGTCCAATGCCGCAGCCTTCACGCCCATCGGTGGGATGAACATCACGGCTGCGTCGATCGAGGCCGCCGCGGCGGCATCGACGGCTGTCGCCCATACGGGTTTGCCAAGATGCGTCTCACCCGCGCGCTTGGGATTGACGCCGCCGACGATCCCGGTGCCGTAGGCGGCCATCTTTTCGGCCCAGAACGTGCCCTGTTTGCCGGTGATGCCGAGCACGAGCACGCGGTGTTTGCGGGTGATGATCATGGTGTCGGTTGCTCGCGGGCAGTCTTGCCGATCGATGGCTGTGCAGGCTGTGCGGCGACGGCGGCGCCCATGTCAAGTTTGCGTCCGTTTGGTTCAGGCGTGTTACATTCAACCCAGTTACGTTCTGGCCAGTTTAGTTCAAGCCCGTCCTGCCACGGGTGCCTCCGTCACGTGGTCGTGCATGGCGAACATTGCAGTCGATTGCGTGCCGACGAACACCAGACACATGCCACCGCCCTTTTCCGTACGCATGACCACGCGACTGTCCCTGACCACGACGGCGCGCACGAGCGCCTCGTAGCTGCCATGACCGAAATAGCGCGTCGTACCGTTACTGGAAAAACCCGGCACCGTGCGCAATTCGCGCGTCACCGAATGCCGCCCTGTCGGCTGTCCGCCATTGCGCGCCGCGGCCGCGACGATTTTCTCGACGGCCAGATCGAAACCTGCGGCATCCCCCTGTTTGATCAATAAAGGCGACGTCGGCGCCACGGCGACCAGC
Organism: Hyphomicrobiaceae bacterium; assembly: GCA_031411355.1. Classification (GTDB taxonomy): domain Bacteria; phylum Pseudomonadota; class Alphaproteobacteria; order Rhizobiales; family Hyphomicrobiaceae; genus JABFRJ01. The sequence goes on from JANOAW010000943.1 coordinate 3,272, forward strand.
GGTTTCGGCACGAGCGTCGGGGCTGAGTAGGTTCGAGCAAAGGGGTTGCCGAGGCGCTGCAGGATGCCGACCGCGGGACGCTTATAGGTGCGTCCCTCGCCCATCAGCCGGCGCAGCGGAAAGGTGATGTCGGCGGTATTGGAATAAACGGTGTAGATCGATGGCTTCGACTCATCGACCAGGACAGCGGTTTTGCGCTTGCGCGCCCGTAGGCGCTGGAGCACTGGAACAAAATCGGAATCCTTGGATATCAAAATGAACTCATCGATGTTCGGACGTCGCATGCGCGTTTCGACCATGTCCATGGCGATGCGGATATCTGCGCCGTTCTTGAGATTGGCATACTTCTCACAGAGCACAACTTCGAACCCCAGCGCCTCGTAGCGCGCGCGGTTGCGCTCGGACGTCGAGTTCCAATATATGGTCTTGACGAGCAATTTGCGCCGTCGGCCGCTGTCGTCGAAGACGCCGTCCTCGATCCACGCGAGCACGTTGGCCATGCCGAGGGGATCGAGCTGAACGTTCTCGAAATCGATGAACAATGCAGTCTTCGTTCTTCGCCTGAACATGTACGGGCCAGCCTTCGAAAATCCCACGCGCCGCCGGCACGTCGCCATGACCACGACTTTAGACGAGGCCACACGGCGGCTCAACACCATTGCGCCGCAAATCGGCGCGGCCGGCAGGTGCGGGCACGCGTTGTCAGCCGCCCGTGCGCACGCGCCAGATCTCTTCTTGCACGCGGATGTTGGCCAGCATCCGGTCGAGCAGCAGTGTCGTGCGCTTGAACAGGTCGGAGGCGCGACGATAGTCGGCCGGGGCGTAGAAATCGCAGCGGCCGGCTTTGAAAAGGTCGACGCACTTTTTCGGTTCGCCCGGCGCGTGTACGGCGATGGCATGGCCGCCGCTCTTGCGCACCACCGCCATCGACGGCACGTCCGTATCGCCGTCGCCGAAATAGATCATGTTGGCAAACGGGATTGGCCTCTGGTCCTCGGGCATGTGATGATTGATGCTCTGGCCCTGATCCTCGATGCCTTTGTTGATCCGGAACAGGTATTGCGTCTTGCCGGTGTCTGTGATGACCCGCTTCGGATACGGCATCTCGTAGGCTTCGAACCAATATTCGGAAGCAAAGACGTTGTGGAATTTGTCGAAGATGGATGTGCCCGCGATGATTTCTGAAAGTCCTGATGAAATCAGGTAATGGCGGACGTCCACGCTTTTCGTTTTGTCGCTGCTGCGGACGTACTCGCTGATGGCGTCGAACCACGCCTCGACACCTGGATAATACTCGACCAGCCGGCCCTGTGCGATCAGATCGTCCCGGTCGATCCGGACACCACGTTCTTTGGCTTTTTTGTACAGCAAATGCATGTACATGATCATTGGGTCGGCGCCTTGCTGGCGCGCGAGCTTGTTGCTTTCCGCCCAGAACTCCTCAGGATTGGCTCCGATCTGGGGCAGAAATGCATACTCCTGCATCGGCCGCGGACACAAAGTGCCGTCGAAATCATACACGAGCGCGATGGTCTTCTTGCCATAGGGACGAGCCTCGACCACCGGCGTGCGCACGTCGGCCTTGCCGATCGGGCGGCGCGGCGTCGGCACGCTGGGGTCCGACGGGCGGGATTTCAGCTTCACAGCGGCTTTAGACGTCGGTCGCACGGCCATGGGGCGTCCCTTGCTCGAGCAAACCGGGTTGCGTGATTCGTTTCGCCGAACCAAGGCCGGCCCCGACGTTATGCACCGAACGCACCGTCCTTGCGCAATGCCGTGATCTCCTCAGCCGCATAGCCTGCGTCGGTGAGCACGGATGTCGTGTCGGCGCCGAGCGCTGGTGCCGGCGCATGTGGCGGCACATTGATCGAGGCGAGAGCGAACGGCGCCGCTATACCGCGCGGCATCATGGGATTGGCGGTTTCAACCACCGCACCCGAAGCGACGGCCTGGGGGTCCGTCGCCAGATCCTGCAGTCGCCCGATGAGCCCATGCGGAATGCCTTTGGCAAGCAGTCGATCGCGCCACGACGGATAGGTATCAGCTGCGAAAATGGGATCGAGGATTGAGGCGAGCGCGCCTGCATTCTCGCGCCGCGTGTGCGTGTCGGCGAAGCGAGCATCCGTGAGAAGGTCAGGTCTCCCGACGACGTCGGCGAACAGCGGCCAATGGCGATCTTCCATGACGATGGTCAGTTGAATCCAACGTCCATCCTTGGTCTGATAGATGTTGGTGATGGCATTGCGTGGGCGATCGCGCGGTGGCCTTGGCGGCAGGAACGCACCGAGCAACGCCGCCTGCGCGCCGACCCCGTTCGACCACAGGCCGTTGGCGTAGAGATTGGACGTGACGAGATCGCCCTTGCCGGTGCGTTCGCGCACGAACAAGGCGAGCATGATGGCGCCGAACAGGGTCATGCCCGAGACGCGATCACCTTGCCCGGGCATCGCGACGCCCGGCGGTTGACCTTCGTAGCGGTTGCAATCGAGCAATCCCGATCGCGCGAAGAACGCCGTCGAATCAAAACCCGGCAGATGCATGTCCGGACCGCTCTCGCCGTAGCCGGTGAACGAGGCATAGATCATGCGTTGATTGAGCGGACGGATTACCTCCTGGCCGATCTTCAATCGAGCCCGCACGGCCAGGGGATAGTTGGTGATGAACACGTCCGTCCGGGCAGCGAGCCGATACAGCACGCCTTGACCGACCTCAGTCGTCAGGTCGAGCGCAAGAGAGCGCTTGCCGCGGCTGTCCATTTCCCAGGAATAGTTGACGGCGCTCTTGGGGTAACTCGCGATGCTGCCGAGCGAACGGTTCGGATCGCCGCCGACGGGCGGTTCGATCTTGACGACATCACAGCCGTAATCGGCCATGACAGTCGCTGCGACGGGGGCTGCGATGAACGACGATACGTCGAGCACTCTGAGGCCGGCGAGCGGCAGTGACGGGTGATCTGGCATGGCCCCTCCGAAACGTCATCACGGCGCACCGTCGTGTGCGCCACCCCTTTGGTCAAGCGGGTCGCAATTCCAATCGTGCCGGAGAACGGCTACGTATCGGCACCGATTGAACGTGTGGAGCCGCTGATGACGATCCCTCGCACCGTTTTCAACGAAGAGCACGATGCCTTCAGGGCCAGCGTGCGGGCGTTTCTCGACAAGGAAGTGGCGCCGCATCATGCACAGTGGGAGAAGGACGGCGCGGTCAGCCGTGACGTCTGGCTGAAGGCCGGCGCTGCGGGCCTCTTGCTCGCCAACGTGCCCGAGGAATACGGCGGCGGTGGCGCGGATTTCGCCATGAGTGCCGTCGTCATGGAAGAGCTCAATCGCGCGGGCTTCACAGGACCCGGTTTCGGTCTGCATTCCGATATCATCGCGCCCTACATTCTTCACTACGGCTCGGAAGAACAGAAGCGATCCATTCTGCCGCGCATGGCCAAAGGCGAGATCATCGGCGCCATCGCCATGACCGAGCCTGGCACCGGCAGTGACTTGCAGGGCGTCAAAACCAACGCCGTCCGCCATGGCAACGAGATCGTGCTCAATGGCTCGAAAACCTTCATCACCAACGGCCAGATGGCCGACGTCGTGATTGTGGTTGCTAAAACTGATCCGAGCAAAGGCGCGAAGGGTACGTCGCTGATCCTCGTCGAACGCGAGCGCGCCGGCTTCACGCGCGGGCGCAATCTCGACAAGGTCGGCTTGAAGGCTCAGGATACCTCAGAATTGTTCTTCGATGATGTGCGCCTGCCGCCGTCCAATATCCTCGGCGAGGAGGGTAAGGGGTTTCAATATCTGATGCAGGAGCTACCGCAGGAACGGCTGATGATCGGCATACAGGGCGTCGCCGCCATGGAAGGCGCCTTGCAGTGGACCATCGACTACACCCGGCAGCGCAACGCGTTCGGGAAACCGATCGGCGATTTCCAGACCGTCAAACACAAGCTCGCCGAATTGAAGACCGAGGTGGAAGTGGCCCGCGTGTTCACGGATCGCTGCCTCGAATTGCATCTGGCCGGCAAACTCGATGTCGTGACAGCCGCCATGAACAAGTGGTGGTCGAGCGAGGCGCAATGTCGTGTCATCGACCAGTGCGTGCAGCTGTTCGGCGGCTATGGCTACATGTGGGAATATCCGATCGCGCGCGCCTACGCCGATGCACGGGTGCAGAAAATTTACGGCGGTACCAATGAAATCATGAAGGAGCTGATCGGGCGCAGCCTATAAGGGGCAGGGCCGTCAGATCTCTTAAACGACGCTGACGCCACTCGATGCGGCCTGGAACATGTCGATCGCCTGCCGGGTTGCTGCGACGTCGTGGACGCGGATGATCTGTGCACCTTGCGCGACCGCTGCGAGGGCTGCGCCGACCGAGCCGTGGACGCGCTCGGCCGCAACCGCAACGCCGGTGACGGAGCCAACGACACGCTTGCGTGAAGCACCGAACACCACGGGCACGCCGAGGCCGTGCATCAGTGCCAAGCCGCCCATCAGTGCCAGGTTGTGGGCTTGCGTCTTGCCGAAACCAATGCCGGGATCGACGATGATATTCTCCATGCCGACGCCGGCAGCGGTGGCGGCGCCGATGCGGGCTTCCAAATAGTCGAACACG
>JANOAW010000944.1:0-3370 GCA_031411355.1 Hyphomicrobiaceae bacterium
CCGAGGCGATGTCCGGTTCGATCGACGGCCAACAGTGGCATGATCAAGACATCGGGATCGACGGCAGGTTTATCTGTGCCCGGTTCACGAATGCCCCACTGAACGATCGCCAACGTGTCACCGGGCGCATACGTCCGCAACGTCAGTGGGCGATCTCGGCCCATCATGACCGGTAGGCACAGCCGATGGCCAGCCGCATGCAGCGCGTGCATCAAGGGCGCCGTATCGATTTCATCGCCGATAGAAAAAAATGCGCTGACGATGCTCGCTGGCCGCATCGGCTGCCACGACGACACCGCGCGAGCAGCTTCAGCGCGTGCCGTCGAATCGAGCGAGGCGCGCTGAACGCGCATGGCCCGGCGCAGATCGGACTTTTCGGAGGCGACGGCGTTCGTCACGTTTAACCGGACAGAAGTTTGACTTGAACAGAGATTGGACCGGACTGAGATCGATCCCAGGTTGGAGTGCAGAGCCGCCTGAGCCGTGAAGCTGTTGATCCCGCGTGGCCCCTACAAAAGTAAGGTGGGCGCCGTGTGTCCGAGCCCACGGGCTCGGCCAGGGACAGCTCCCTAGCGGTATTTATAGGTCCCCGGGTCTATGTGCGACAACGAACCCTGCAGCCCTGCACCAATCAATATAAGCTGTTCGTCGCCTGACGCCAGGGGCATTGAAAAAAAATCGCGGTAGGCCGTCAAGGCCCGGTTCGCACCACCAGCCCCGTCATCTCGACGACTTCGAGATCTTTCGTCTTGACCCGCATGAGTTGTCGCAGCACATCGACGTTCCATCGCTTGTCGTGCGTGCCGCTGATGAAGTTATCCGAACCATTGTCGGCCAGGATCAGGCCGTAAGTCTTCATCGCGACCAGTATCGCCTGCACTTCGGGGGCAAGGCCTGACGTGTCAAAGGTACTCTTGAGCCGAACACGCATACCCATCGGCGGCAAATCGTCGTCGTCGGCCTCACTCGCCCAATGGCTCGCAGGCGGGACATAGGCGCGCCTGGTCTTCGAAAGCGTGAACCGCATCGCATGTTCGATGAGCTTGCGTTCGACGGCTTCGTCATAGCGGACAAGGCCGGGCAGGATCGGCAAGCCCGCAGCGTCCGCCGAAGTCCACCTCGGGGGCCGTTGCTGGTTCTGGCGCAAATCCCAGACGGCGCCACCTTCAGCTTTCCAGCCACCCCGACCGTCCGGAAACGCATTAAAAACTTCCCACAGTCGCCAGTTGTCCCGATCGAGCACGATGACATGGCGATCGCCCGTCGACTTGGGACCGCCTTCGATCGGCGCGTCGGCGGGAATGGGATAGGGACCAGGATCGCTCTCTTCAGGCACTGTAAAGGTGATTGGAACACGTTTCTGGGTTCCCGGCACGACCACGTACTGGATCCCCATTGGAGCGCCCTCGAACATGGGGCCGAAATCCGCCCGCAAAGGCGTGTCGAGGCCGATCCGCGCAAGAATGCGGCTCGATGCGGGATCGACGGCGTCCTTGGAGATATCGCGATGCCATGGACTATCCGGCGGCAGCAGGCGCCGGCCGCCAAGGCTGGCATTCGCTCCAAGGCCAACCTCAGGACTTTGAGCTTGGGCCGCAACCGACGCACCGAGCAGCGCTCCGGCGATGCCGACTGCACAAACAAAACGCAACATCACTGACCTCACCGTTGATGGAGCGGACATGGATAGCAAGCCCGCGCATTACAAGACTGGCTTTCAAAGGTTGGGCGACGCATCTGGCGGGTGATTGCTGGACATCGCGACCTCGGCACCCCTACACATACGCCAAGGGCGGCTCAGTCGCCCGCACTCATCGTGGAGGACACATGCGTCATCTGACAAATCTTCGTTGGCCCAATCTCTCGGCCGCACTGATGGCCGGCACGGCCATCGCGGCACTCTCGGCCAGCGCAGCACTCGCCCAGACGCCTAAAGATACCATCGTCATGGCCAAGCAGATCGACGACATCATCTCGCTCGATCCTGCCGAAGCGTTCGAATTTTCAGGCGTCGAAGTCGCCGCCAACGTCTACGACAAGCTGATCGGCATCGATCTCGCCAAGGGCAACGCGCTGACGCCTGAATTGGCCGAGAGCTGGACCGTCAGCCCGGACAACCTGACGTACACGTTCAAACTGCGCAAGGGCGTCAAGTTCCATTCAGGCAATCCACTGACGTCAGCCGACGTCGTGTACTCGTTCCAGCGTGCCGTGACCTTGAACAAGTCGCCCGGTTTCATTCTGCTGCAGTTCGGCTTTACCAAGGAAAACGTGCTCGAAAAGATCAAGGCGCCGGATGCCGATACGGTGGTGATCTCCGTGTCGAAACCGTTCGCGCCGTCGTTCTTCTTGAACTGCCTGACGTCGGGCGTGGCGAGCATCGTCGATGCCAAGACGGTCCAAGCCAACGTCAAGGGTGACGACTTCGGCAACGAGTGGATGAAACTCAATTCGGCCGGCTCAGGAGCCTATTCGGTTCGCGCCTACCGTCCGAACGAGCAATACGCTTTGGAAGCCAACGCCGCTTGGTACAAAGGCGCGCCCAAGAACAAGCGCGTGATCGTCCGCCATGTGGCCGAGCCCGCCTCACAGCGCCTTTTGCTCGAAAAGGGCGACATCGATATCGCCCGCAACCTGACCAAGGATCAGCTGGCGGCCGTCAAGTCTAAGCCTGAGATCAACATCGTCCAAGGCGACAAAGGCTACATCCTCTATCTCGGCCTCAACACCAAGAACACTGCATTTGCCAAGCCGGAAGTGCGCGAGGCCATGAAGTGGCTGGTGAACTACGACGAGATCGAAAAGAACATCGTCGAAGGCACATACAAACCGCATCAGGCGTTCCTGCCCAAGGGGTTCCTCGGCGCCATCGACGACAAACCCTATAAGTTCGATCCGGCGAAGGCTAAGGAACTGCTCGCCAAGGCCGGTCTGCCAAACGGCTTCACCGTCACGATGGATGTGCGCAATACGTCTCCGATCCAAGACATCGCGCAAGCCATTCAGGCGCAATGGGCACAGGCCGGCGTCAAGCTCGAATTGATCCCGGGTGACGGCAAGGCAACGCTGACCAAGTATCGGGCGCGAACGCACGATATCTACATCGGCCAGTGGGGACCCGATTATCTCGATCCGCACACCAACGCAGAAACCTTCGCCATCAACGAGAACAATGGCGAAGACGCGAAATCGAAGACGCTCGCCTGGCGCAACGCCTGGGACATCCCCGAGATGACCAAGACGACGCAAGCGGCCGTGCTCGAGACCGACAGTGCGAAGCGGGCGACGACCTACGGCGTGCTGCAACGCGAGCACCAGAAAATCTCGCCGTTCGTGATCATGTTCCAGCAGGTCGAAGTGTCGGCGCAGG
>JANOAW010000945.1:0-1884 GCA_031411355.1 Hyphomicrobiaceae bacterium
TCATCGAAGGCAGCGCCGGCGATGACAGCATCGACGGCAGCGCCGGCAACGATCTCATTCTCGGTGGCACCGGCCACGACCTGATCATCGACGGCGCCGGCGACGACGTCGTTTATGCGGGCGAAGGCGACGATACGATGCTGGCCAGCGCCGGCAACGACCGCTATGAAGGCGGCCTCGGCTTTGACACCATCGACTTCTCAGGCTCGGCCAACGGCGTCACGGTCGACATGCACCGCGGCACGGCATCGGGTATCGACGTCGGTAGCGATGCCATCAAGGACATCGAGATGGTGATCGGTACGGCCGCCAACGATACGTTCCGCGGTTCCAACGGCAATGACGTCATCGTCACCGGCGACGGCAACAACGTGGTGCGCGGCGGTCAAGGCTCCGACACCATCACGCTCGGTGGCGACGATGATACGATCGTGTTCAAAGCCTGGGACGTCGTCGATCTCGCCACCGGCGCCAGCCGCGGCGTCGACACCATCGAGGGCTTCAATGCCGCCAACGACTCGCTCGATCTGCGCAGCATGCTGAGCCAGCTCAAGGGCATCGACTACAAGGCCGACCTCGACACGTACATCCACCTGACCGACACGGCCGACGGCACCATGGTCCAAGTCGACATGGGCAAAGGCTTCGTCGATGTCGCCCTGCTCGCCGATCTGCACACGGGCGGCGCGACCGCCTCGGCATGGGCAAGCGACAGCGCCATCCTGGTGTGACCGCGTCTGCGTATCCCCGACGGCGGTGCGACATGGTATAGCGCGCTCTCGAAACGAGAGTGCTGCTCATGACCGCGCCGCCGAACGACAAATCCCGAGGCGACCGACCGAACATCCGGCCGGATGCCCGGGCTCTTCCGCGCAAATTCTATACGACGGTCTCCGCCGCGGCGGACGGCTGCGCGTGGCACCTATTGCTGGACGGTCGCAAGGCCAAAACGCCCGGCAAACGCCCGCTCACCGTACCGAACGAGGCGATTGCTGAGCGTCTTGTGTCTGAATGGGCCGCGCAGACAATCGAGATCGACCCCGCGACCATGCCGCTGACCACGCTCGCGTGCACGGCGATCGACGCCGTGGCATTGCAGCCTGCCCCGGTAACGGACGAAATCGTCAAATATGCCGGATCTGATTTGCTGTGTTATCGCGCGGACGGGCCTGATGCGTTGATCGCGGCAGAGGCTGCGGCGTGGGACCCGCTTCTCGATTGGGCCGCACGTGAATTGGGCGCCCATTTTGCCGTATCGACCGGCGTCGCGTATGTTGCCCAGGCACCCGCTGTTGCCACACAGATCGCGCGCGCGGTCGGCGAGCGCCCGCCGTTGTCGCTCGCGGCCTTGCACGTCCTCACCACATTGACCGGCTCGGCCATTCTGGCTTTGGCCGTCGACCGCGGGCGCCTCACGATCCCCGAAGCGTGGCGCGCAGCGCACATCGACGAAGACTGGCAGATCACCCGATGGGGACAGGACACCGACGCCGCCACCCGCCGCGTGGTCCGCCTCGCAGAGGCCGAGACCGCAGCCTTCGTGCTCGCCGTCATCCGGCGCCGGGCAACCTGACCCAGCGCCTTGCTATGCCTGCGCCATGAAGGCGCCGAAAGCTGCGACGACGGCGCGGTTTTCCGTTTCCGTGCCGATGGTCATGCGGATGCAACCCCCGAGCCCATAGGCGCCGACCGCGCGCAGAATGATCCCTTTGCTCTTCAGGAACGCATCACAGGCTTTGGCGCCTTTGGGCCCGTCCGCACCGGCGGGAAAGTGGATCAGAATAAAATTGCCGACGCTTGGTGTCACCGACAAGCCGATCTTGTCGAGTTCACCAACGACCCACGGTAACCAGCGTTCGTTGTGTCGGACGGCGTGATCCTGAA
>JANOAW010000946.1:0-2629 GCA_031411355.1 Hyphomicrobiaceae bacterium
GTTGCGGCAGCATCTGGCCGACCCTGGCCTGAAGCGGGATTGATCACTCCGTCGGCTGAAATGCCTTGGACGCAACGCTCGACAGCGCCCCACCGATCACACAGGGAACGCCGATCTGGGCTTGGCCGAGGGCACTCGCCGTAACGCATCCGAGAGCCAGCACGGTCTGCCCTGCCTGGCTCCACCAGTTGTAGTTTTGAAGAGTTTTCGACCCCTTCACCCGCATGGTCTCGATCGAGGTGACGGCGTCCTTGCGGATCTTGGCGACTTCGCCGATTTCGGCGGCATCGACGATCTCGCGCAACAACCCCGATGTCGCCTTGGGTTCCGATGCCAACGTCCGTTTCAACAATAGCAACAAATCCATGTCGCGACTGGCGTTCTGCGCCAACGTCCAGCGCGCCATGGAACCGATCGTCAATCGGTCGACGTTTGCGGCCGTCTTCGACCACGGCAAGATTGAAATGATGCGCAACACAGGCTCGTAGTTGCCAGTGGCGAAGTACAGGCCCCACAACACGTCGAGGGGTGCGGCGCCCGCATCGAGCGGCAAATCGGCGAGCGCGGGCAGTTTGCCGCTGATGTAGCGGTCGACCACACTCGCCCGCGCCGGCATGCGCTCGGCAATTCCCTTCAACGACGCCTTCCAGTTGGGCAATCCGGAATAAGCGACGGCTTTGATGACGGCGACATGATCCTCGGGGGGCAACGGAAACATGCGCGCCAGCATGGCGTCGGCTTTCATGCCTTCGCCAGCGAGCACTCCCGCCATGAAACCGATATACAGACCCGACGTTTCGGTGTCCTTGAACACACCATAGGCACTCATGGCCTTGACCGCCGCCGGCAGTTTGTCAGGTTCGGGACGGGCTCGATAGCCGTTGATCCAGCGCGCGATCGCCTCGGGCGAGGCGAACACTGTCTGCGGCGCCGGTTCAGCACGTACGGTACGCGGGGGAGCCGCCCCAACCGGCGTCGACATCAGGACGCTCATGGCAATCGAGACGGCGAACGCACGCATGAGCAACCGACCATCCGACTGAGAAGCACACCTGTGAGAACTCACGCGATGCGGGCGGTGGCAGGTGATAACGGATCAGACCTTAGCCCGACCGGCGTACCTTGGGAGCCATCGCTCCGCATCGCAGATCCACACTTGATCCCAACGGCGTGGCGGGAATGGGGCGGGCGCCCCACGCCCATCCTGACGCGCCTGGAGGCCTCGGCGCTTCATGCGGCCGTGCGCACTTCTCCGGTCAACCAACAACCGATGTCTGGATCCTTGCCGTCGGCGAGGGTCACGGCGAGGCGCGACGGGCGGCCCATGGCCTCACCCTGGCGTACGCGGATGGTCTTGCGTGTGCCGATCAAGCCGTAGTGGCGCAGGCCATAGATGAGCGCGGTGGCCGCGATTCCGGTGGCTGCGTCTTCGGGGAACCCCGACGCTTTGGGGAACTGGCGGGCGTGATAGGTGCGCTCGTCGTCCCAATCACACGCGAAGGGATAGAGGCCGGTCGAGCCGATATCCTCACATAGCTTTTCCATGCGCTCGAAATCCGGCGTCAACCGATTGACCGTGACGGGCGACACCAACGGCACCAGTGTCTTCACGCGCGACGTCGCCGCATTGACGATCGGCAGATCCAACGTATCGCGGTCGGTGATGCCGAGAATGTCGAGAATAGCGGCGCGGTGCTTGGGGTCGACATCGACGACGCGACCTTTCGGTTGCGAGATGGCGACGGCGCCGGTGTCAGAAATTCGTGTGCGGACGACGCCCGATAATGTCTCGATGCGGACTTCCCCCGGTTTCAACAGGCCTTCGCGGGCGAGCAACCACGTGGTGCCGAGTGTGGCGTGGCCGCACATGTCCATTTCATGGCGCGGCACGAAGAAGCGATAGCGCACGTCTGCGCGTTCCGGATTGGTGGGCCGAAGCACAAAGCCAGCTTCGTGGCCGTAGTCCTCGGCGATGCGTTGCATCTCCTCGTTCGAGAGATGATCGGCATCGAGTGTGATCGGGGCTGGATTGCCACCACCGGGGCCGGCCGTGAAAACGTCGACCAGTTCAGTCCGGATGTCGGTCATGTGCGGCCTCGTGCGCCAGCCAGCGCGTTCGCGTGCAGTTCGAACTCACGCCACCCGGCGCGTGGTGCCCGGTGTTCGTCGATTAATACACACGGTGGGCATGTCGGCAACGTCGCACGTTCGCTGTGTCGAGGTCCGTGTGCGACCTATTTCGACGCCGGTGCCGGGCCGTTGCGCGCTCACTCGTCCATCACAGCCATTGCCGTCGTCGCTTCGTCCGTACGGGCTCGAACGATGACGCCCTTTTTGCTCGCCCACGTGTTCATTGGATGCAGCAACGGAATGATCGCCGCGTCGGCGAGTGCGATGTCGGTTGCCTTGGCAAGGCCCGCCTTCACAGCGGTCGTGTCGATCGTCGTCAGCGCCGCCTCCAACGTCTCGTCCAGCAACTTGCTGCTGTAGCGGCCACGATTCGAACTGCCGAGACCCTTGTCCTTGTCGAAGGTCGCGAGCAGTCCCTTGATGGGCGAGGAATTCTCGCCGGTCGCAGCCCCCCACCCCGACAGGAATAGTGAGAACTCTGGCTGCCCATCGGCACCGG
>JANOAW010000947.1:0-2359 GCA_031411355.1 Hyphomicrobiaceae bacterium
TCTCGAACAAACCGTCCACGATCATCCGCCGGGCGCCGCCAAGCCCTTCTTCAGCAGGCTGGAAGATCAGGTTGAGTGTACCCGAAAAGCCGGGATCGCGCGCAAGATACTGCGCTGCACCCAGCAACATGGCAATGTGACCATCGTGGCCGCAGCCGTGAAAGCAGCCCGGCCGGGTGCTGGCCCAGGGCAGGCCGGTCTGCTCGTCAATCGGCAGCGCATCCATGTCAGCGCGCAGACCCAGCGTTTTCGGCCCGTCGCCGGCGCGCAGCACCGCAACCACGCCCGTGCCGCCAATGCCCTCGTGCACTTCCAACCCGGCGGCACGAAGTTCAGCTGCAATGCGCGCCGCAGTGCGATGCTCTTTGAAACCCAGTTCCGGATGCGCGTGAATGTCCCGGCGCAATGCAACTAGAGGGTCAATAATATCCGCAAGATCCGGTGCAAGGCCGCTCACAGCGTCTGCTTTCCAAACAGGTCCTGGATCGGATAGTGGCGCTTGATAAATGGCGAACGGATAACGACGTAGCTGAAGTACTTTTCGATGCCATATTCGCCTTCCAGCATGCCTTCGATGACGGATTGATAATGCGCCACGCCGCGGGCAACGAATTTCAGCAAATAGTCGTATCCACCACTGACCGTGTGGCACTCGACGATTTCGTCAATCTTGGAGATGCGCGTTTCAAAGCGTGCGAAATCTCCCTGACGGTGCTCGCTCAGCGTCACTTCTGTGAAGACCGTCAGGTACTCGCCCAGCTTGCGCATATTGATGTGGGCGCCATAGCCGGTTATGTAACCAGCCTTCTCGAGCCGCTTAACCCGCGTCAGGCAAGGACTGGGCGACAGGCCGACCGCATCTGCCAGCTCGACATTGGTGATACGCCCGGATTGCTGAAGTTTGGTCAGGATCTTCAGGTCTATGCGGTCCAGCTTCGGGCCCAGCTCCATGCTTTAGACTCCCTGCAAGCGATCAGCGTATTGCAGACCGAATGTCGGTCTGTTCCAGCAACTGATCAAGCGATTTCCTGACCCGTTCAAAGATCATGTCCATTTCGTCCTCCGAACAGCACAACGCGGGTGCGAAGCCGATCACGGCATTGGCGAAGCAGCGCACGATCACCCCGTTGTCCCAGGTCAGCCGCGAAAGCCGCCCGGCGATGTCGAGCTCACTCGCAAACCCGGCCTTTCCTGTCTTGTCGCTGACCAGTTCGATCGCGCCAAGCAGGCCGCGACCGCGCGTATCGCCGACCAGGGGATGTTCGCGGATGGCATCGAGATGGTGGGCGAACCGCTTGCCTACCGCCAGTCCGTTGGCGATGAGGCCACCTTCCTGGTAAAGCCGCAGCACCTCAAGCCCGACAGCAGCGCTGACGGGATGGCCCGAATAGGTGAAGCCGTGGCCGATCGGCAGCGCCTCGGGCGCGCTGTCGGCAATCGCCTGGTAGACATGGTCCGCCATGAACACCGCGCCCATCGGCGCATAGCCGGCGGTCAGCCCCTTGGCGACGGTCATGAAATCGGGCGAGACATCCTCGTCGTTGCTGGCAAACATCGGGCCGGTACGCCCGAAGGCAGTGATGACCTCGTCAACCAGCATCAGGATGCCGAGGCGGGTGCAGACATCGCGCATCGCTTTCAGCCAGCCCCTTGGCGGCACGATCACCCCGCCTGAGCCCTGTATCGGCTCACAGCAAAAGGCAGCGACATTGTCTGCGCCCAGTTCGGCAACCTTGGCTTCGAGCGCGGCGACGGACGAGGCGATTACTGCCGCGTCATCGTTGCCCTGCGGGTGGCGGTAGGGATAGGGGGAAGCGATGTGGTGCTGCCAAGGGCGCGGCAGATCGAAGCCGCGGTGGAAATTGGCCAGCGCCGTCAGACCGGCCCCGTTCGAACTGGAGCCGTGGTAGCCCCATTCAAGAGCGATGAACTGCTTTTTCTGCGGCTGGCCGATGGCATTGAAGTAATGGACGATATAGCGGATCGCGCTGTCCACCGCGTCCGAACCACCCAAAGTGAAATAGACGTGGTCAAGCCCCGCCGGGGCGAGCGCCGTCAGTTCCCCCGCCAGCCGGATCGCCGGCTCGTTGGCGTAGTGGAAATAGCCGGTGGCGTAAGGCAGCCGCCGCATCTGCTCGGCCGCCGCCTCAACGATGCTCTCCTGCCCGTAGCCGACGTTGACGCACCACAGCCCAGCGAAAGCATCGAGCACGCGGTTATCCTGATCGTCGGTCAGCCACATACCATCGCCCGCAGTCAGGATACGCGGGCCGATCCGCTCGTGCTCGCGGAACGAGGTGACGGGATGGATCAGGTGATTGCGGTCGATGTCCACCAGCGACAGGTTGGAACCGACCAG